>DASQNN010000093.1:0-1527 GCA_035644955.1 Nodosilinea sp.
AGGCACCGCGGCGGAAGTACTCGATGACAACGTGCGCCGGGTGCTGTGCCCTGAGAAAATTAACAGCGCCACCTGGCTAGAAATTATCGGGCTGGCCCACGAAATTGGCTTGCCCACCACCAGCACCCTGCTGTCGGGGCACATTGAAACCCCTGCTCAGCAGATCACCCACCTGGAGAGGCTGCGCCAGCGCCAGCGTCAATCTCTAGAGGCGGGCTATACGGCGGCGATCACCGAGTTTATTGTGCTGCCTTTTGTGGGGCAGGAGGCCCCCAAACCCCTGCGCCGCCGGGTTGGGCGCGACCAGCCGGTGCTGGCCGATGCGCTACGGCTGATGGCGGTGGCCCGCATTTACCTGGGCAACTGGATTGTCAACCATCAGCCCAGCTGGGTAAAGCTGGGGCTGACCGGGGCCACCGAGGCTCTGACCTGGGGCTGCAACGACATCGGCGGCACGCTGATGGAAGAGCACATCACTACCATGGCCGGGGCTCTGGGGGGTACCTGCATGACGGTGGCAGACCTGCGGGGGGCGATCGCCAGCCTGGGCCGCCCCGATCGCCAGCGCGACACTCTCTATGGCCCTGTAGAAGGCCCTGTAGAAGGCTCTATAAGGGGCAAGGTGACTGGCTCTGTAGGTGGCTCTGTAGAAGGGACTGGGACGACCAAAGGTGCGGACGTATCCGAGGGCGCTGGCTCTCCATCCATTAAAAACACCGCCTCGGCTCGGCAGTCGCGCAGCCAGAGTCTCACCGCTTGACCAACGATACCGTCGCTGCTTTCCTGAGGTGGGGTAGGGGCACGATAGCCGGGCGGATAGATACCCAAAGTTGAGTACAGCAGGGCTAGGTGCCAACCCTCGTCGCTGGGGGCCAAAAACAGCCAGTGGTAGTTTTGCAGGGAGACCGTCTGGTTGCGCCAATACTGCCGCTCCAGGGTGGTAAAAAACACCTGCTGCAGCCCAGCGCCAAAATTGCCAGCGGCACTATCGCCTGGGCCTAGTCCCGGCGCAAAGTCGGCGAGGTCAATGGGGGTAAAGTCGGGCAGGCCTGCCACCACGACGATGTTAGGAGGCAGGGCACTAGCCTGATCGGCAGACAGGCGCAGATTGCGGCTGGCCACCCGGTTGGCATAACTGGGCAGCTCAGCTAAAAGACTAGCGGTGAGCCCCTCTAGGTCGCTGGGGCAGCGTTTGGGGGGCCGCAGGTAAGCGGGCACTGGACTATCCTGGGCACGTAGACCACCCCCAAGGGCGATCAGCACAGTTGCCCCCAGCCCCAAAATTAAAGCAAGTCGGTAACCTAGAGGGCGATCGCGGAGCATTCTTCACAGATGCGCTCAAAGGCGGCGGCGGGGTCGGAGGCGGCAGTAATGGGGCGACCAATCACCAGATAGGTCGCCCCAGCCTGGAGCGCCTGAACCGGAGTGAGGGTGCGGCGCTGGTCTTGGCTGCTGGCCCAGGTGGGGCGCACCCCAGGACAAACCAGGGCAAATTCGGCGGGCAAAAATCGCCGCAGCTGGCTGGCC
>DASQNN010000094.1:0-3915 GCA_035644955.1 Nodosilinea sp.
TGTACGACAACACCAAATGAACCGGACAATCGAGCTTCGTACCGTTGGATGGGTGAGGCATTGGCATCACTCCGGTATGGGCATATGATTTTCCATTGTGAAGGATTATTTTGGGGATGTGGCTACTTTGGCACCGAATGCTAAGAATTTAAGCTTCTTTTCAGATTGGCTCCAAACTCCTTGACGCTGGAGCTGTGTTTGCCAATCTGACCTCTGGTAGATTTTGGCAGCGCAATCGGTAACTTTAATTAATCAATTAATTAATTATTAAGCCGATAAAATCTTAGGTTACTAAAACTTACTAAGGTAGATGCTGCGAGGGGGCTGCCCGATTCTAGGGACGATCCCACTGGTGTTCACCCTGGGCCTCCAGCGGATTTACAAAAACAGAATGCTAGGGTAAGGGGTAAGGCGTGCTAGCCTAGGATTTCTGCTTAATTTTGGTTTCCAATCCGTACCAGGTGTGGCCATGCCGTCCCCAAAGCCTTCTCGCAATCCCAATCGCCCCTCTGGGGGGAAGCCCCGCCAGCAATCTGAAGGCTATCGCGGAGGCAAGCCCCGCCAGGGAGAGGGCAAACCGCGCTACAGCGACGACAAGCCTCGGTACGACGGCGACAAACCGCGGTACGACAGCGACAAGCCTCGATACGACAGCCCCAAACCTCGCTATGGGGACGATAAACCGCGCTACGACAGCCCCAAGCCCCGCTACGGGGACAGCAAACCGCGCCATAAAGACGACAAGCCCCGCTACGGGGATAGTAAACCCCGCTATGGGGACGACAAGCCGCGCTATGACAGCGCCAAACCCCGCCATAACGACGACAAGCCCCGCTATAAGGACGACAAACCCCGTTACGGGGACAGCAAGCCGCGCTATGACGCCAAGCCGCGCGGGGATGACAAGCCTCGTTATAAAGATGAGAAGCCCAGCTACGGGGGCGGCAAGCCTCGTCCCCAAGGGGATAAGTCCTATTCCGGCGGCGGCAAGCCTCGCTACCAGGGCAGCGATTCGCGCAGTGACTCGTTCCGGACTCGTGCGGCCACGGCTCCACCCCGCTCGTTTGGGGGCAGTAGCCAGGAACTGGGCGAAGGCGACGAGGTGCAGGACGAAACCGATCTCATCTACGGTCGCCATGCCGTAGAAGCGGCCCTGCAGGCCCAACGGCCTCTCAACCGGGTCTGGGTCAACGATCGCATTCGCTACGATCCCCGGTTTTTGTCGCTGATTGATGAAGCCAAGGCCAACGGCGCGGTTATCGATGAGGTCGATACCAAGCGGCTCAACCAAATTACCGCCGGGGCCAACCACCAGGGTATTGCTGCCCAAGCGGCAGCCCACACGTACCACGACCTCGACGAAATGATCGAAACGGCCCTTGCAGCAGCCAAGGTGCCAGTCATTATCGCCGCTGACAGCATTACCGATCCCCATAATTTGGGGGCCATTATCCGCACCGCCGAAGCCCTGGGAGCCCAGGGGATCGTGATCCCCCAGCGGCGGGCGGCAGGGGTAACGGCCACCGTGGCCAAGGTAGCCGCAGGTGCTCTAGAGCATCTGCCCGTGGCGCGGGTGATCAACCTCAAGCGCGCCCTCGACACCCTCAAAGAAAAGGGATTTTGGATCTACGGTCTGTCCTCAGAGGCCAGTCAGCCGGTACACCGCACCACCTTCGACCGTCCAACGGTCATTGTGGTAGGGGCCGAGGGCAGTGGTCTCAGCCTTACCGTGCAGCAAAGTTGCGACACACTGGTGTCGATTCCGCTGCGGGGCACGGTTCCTAGCCTAAATGCATCGGTGGCTACAGGCATGGCCCTCTATGAGATCTATCGTCATCAATGGGTGGCGCAACTGCAAATGTCCTCTTTGCAAAATCAAAAGCAAGGCAGTATAACCAAACATGGGATGGCGTTGCCTAAGGACGGTTTGGAACCGTAATTACCCACAAAAATCTTTAGAACTCGGCAGGTAGGCAGGATCTATGAAAAATCTTTTAGGTCGCTTTTTAGCGAGTATTTTAGGCGAGAGCAAAGCCTGGTGGGTCAAGGTTCAGACCAGTCAACCCGCTTGTACCTATTACTTTGGCCCCTTTGACAGCGAGCCGGAGGCCCATGCGGCCAAGGGCGGCTACATCGAGGATCTAGAGCAGGAAGGGGCGCAGAACATTCAAACCCTGGTGCAGCGGTGCAGCTACCCCGACCAGCTAACCATTACCGACGAGTGGGACACCCCGCTGGGGGAGTTTCCGACACCGGCGTTTAGTGGTCGCCCCTAGCGCTTGCCAACCACCCGCCGGGATCGTTTCAGCGACAACTCTAATCGATAACGCTAGCCGTATCTAGCTAGATCCAGCCGAGTCTAAAGCTTGTGGGTGACGCTCTAGCCAGGCCTCAATATCTGCCAACAGCTGATCTGGAATTTCCCAGGGCAGCAGATGGGCTGTGTTGGGGTAGCAATGGCTTTCGGCCATAGGAAGATGGGCGGCGGTTTCTAGGCTGGCGGCAGCGGTAATGTGACAGTCTTCAGCCCCGCAGAGCACCAGGCAGGGCACGGCGATCGCCCCCAGGTCGGGCAGGCGGTTGTAGTGTCGTGCCAGTGCCCGGTTGAGGGCGCCTTGGGCCTGGGACGAGGTGCCCAGGTAGGCCCAAAAACCTTCTTTGGCCAGGCGAGAATAGGCCTGGGATGTATGCTGCCGCAGCAGGTATCGGTACAGCGATCGCGGCCCCAGTCCCAGCCTAACCAGCGGGTTGCCCGGAGCCAGCAGGTTCAAAATTGAGCCCAGGCCAGTGTTGACTAGCTCCACCCAGGAGACAGGCGGATGAGCCCCTACGGGCCGAGCCGCCGTCGCAATTAAAATTAGCCCGGCTACGCGATCGGGATGGCGCAGGGCCAGCTCGATCGCCAAAATGCCCCCCAGCGACCAGCCCAGCACCAGACAGCGGTCTACCCTCTGGGCGTTCAGCAGCTCCACCAGGTCGTTGAGGCTGTCTTCGAGGTCAAAGGGCAATGGCGTCCGGCTGCTGCCGTAGCCCCGCAGGTCGGGGGCAAGGGTTTGGTAGCGATCGCTCAGACGTTCGGTAAACACCGTCATTGTCTTCGCTGACCCAGGGTGCCCATGCAGGCACAGCACAGGAAAACCAGCGCCCCGTATCTCGCAGTGGAGTTGCATTGTTTAGTGGGTTTTGAACCCTAGCATAGCCGTCTAACCGCAGATTGGGTCAAGCGATCGCGCCCGTCAGCGCCAGCGATCCCCCAGGCCAAAGCAACAGCCAAGCAAGGGTGGGGAAGGCTGCCTCAGTCACCGGTTAGCGCTGGGGTGAAGGCATCGCCACCGGCGGGTGCCATATCAGTTGGAGCCATATCAGCTGGAGCCGCCGCAGACTCGGCCTCCTCAGGACAAGAGGCGGCGGCGGGATCGACCTTGCTGAGACCCAGGGCCAAATCACCCTGGCTGGGCGCGGCAAGGGCGTCGGGGGTTAGGGACAGCCCGCTGGCCTGGAGACAATAGGCGGCGGGCAAGCTTTTGGGGTTAACGCCACCCTCGTAGATAGGTGCTTGGGCCTCTGATGCTTGGATCTCTGGAGCTTGGGCCTCTGATGCTTGGGCCTCTGAAACCTGGACCTCTGGAGTCGGGTCCTCTGGCAGCCAAGCCTCTGCCTGAATTGAAGCGGCAGGACTGGGCGCAACGACCGGACGCAGCGGACTGAGACGGGGTGTTTCCTGGTGCAAGGGCATGCTTTCAGGGAGAGCGATCGCGGTTGCAGGTCGAGCAGCGATCCCCTGGCCTTGGTGGGTACTGGCGGCCTCGCTGGGAGCTACCGCTCCACGGGGAGTTAGTGTGAGGTTCCCAGCGCTACCCAACCTCACCACTGAATCGTGGGTAGCTGCCTCTGGGACAGAACGCACCCCAGGGG
>DASQNN010000095.1:0-6772 GCA_035644955.1 Nodosilinea sp.
GGCGACGGGGATAGCCCAGGCGCTGACCTCCACCAGCCCGCTGTTTGTGCTGCCCCTGGCGGCGGCCCTGGGCGATCGGGTCAGCCCCCGGGCGGTGGCCGGGGCGGTAGTAGCCCTGGTGGGCATTGGCATTTTGGTCAACGGCTAGCCAGGAGAGTTGTCTGGCCCCCGCTGGGGTGGCCCCACCAGCTGGCTCAGGTTTTGGGAATCGACGGCGTAGGCGGCCCCAAACCCCATCACAAACCGCCCGGACTGGGGGCTGAGGCAAAAAATTTGAAAATCTTCCAGCGATCGCAGCATGGGGATAATCTCCCCAAAGCGCTGTTCAAAGCGATCGGCGACGGTCTCCCAGGCGTCGGTGCCGCGGGGCAGCAGAGCCGCCTGACAGTCGTAGGCAATGCGCTGACGGGCAAACACCTGGGGGGCCTCGGCTTCGTCTTCAATCAGCAGAACGCTGGCCAGACCCGTGGTTTGCAGGTTGTGGGTGTGGGCCGACAGACCGCTGGTAAAGATGTAAATTTGGTAGTCGTCGTCGATGACGTAGGGAGCGTAGCTGGCGTGGGGCGCGTGCGCCCTGTTGACCGTGCTCAGCATCAGGCTGTGCACTCGGGTGGGTAAATCCTGGTAGGCCGCTAGAGCCGCATCAAAACTGGGCATAGATAGGGCAGACAAGCTGTAAATATAGCGCTGGCCTAGTTTAGGACATGATCAGAGATCTCAGCCTAGGCTGGGACACCAGCTGGCTCGCAACCGCCACTCTAAATGTATGCCACTGTTATCATGTCCTAAATCAAGTAGCGGTTGCTATACAAGGGGGAATTACTGTGGCTGCCGCTGCGGGTTGCGCTACAGTAATTGAATTCTGGCTCTCTGGTATTATGTCGCGTTTATCCCGTCAGGTTCAGCCGGCCGAGGCCTATCTGGCCAAACTAACCGAGGCTGATTGGGCAACCCTGGCCAAGCGCGATGTGTTGGTCAAGGGCGGCCAGGGTCAGTACGGCGTCATGGCTGCCACCACAGCGGCCCACGCCACCGCCTGGGCCGTGCTGACCGACTACAGCAGCTTTTATAAGTTTTTACCCACGGTAGTCAAAAGCCGGGTGGTCGAGGTTGAGGGCGATCGCACCGTTGTCGAGCAGGTCGATCGGCGGCGCATTCTGCTAACCACAATGGAATCTAAGGTGCTCACCGAAAACCTGGAGCTGGACGGTCAGCAGATTAGCTTTCGCCTTATTGAGGGCAACCTGGAATATATGTACGGCCACTGGCGCATTGATGTTGCCCCGCCGACCTTGGGTCGTGAAGCCCTATGTCTGCTGTCTCAACAGGTGCGGGCTGAGGCCGATGTTGGCCCCTTTAAGGCGCTATTCTACAACCTGTTTGAGGCCGGTTTAGTGGACACCATCAAAGCCCTGCGGGCCGAAATGGAGCGGCGGGCCGCTTCGTCTAATCTTTAGGGAATATGAACTTTTAGGCATTTTCACGGAACTTAGCCGAAAAACCGCCAAAGCGATCGCGCTTTACTCGATACTGAGATCAGGCCTCTACCGATGGCGCCGGTTATGCGTAGTTTCCAGCGCTTTGAGCAGCTTAATTTGAGTCCCCTAAGGCGTTTCTACAACCATTTCGCGGCGGCTCTTGGCCTTTAGGGTCCGGCAGTTGTCAGCGCAAATGTAAGGAAATCATGAAGACCTCTTAGATCCCCTACCCTTCCCTGGGTAATCTCAAGATAAGGTGCTGAACATATTAGGTTGCTCGTTCGGTCGTTTGATTTTGGTGTTTGGGACATGCACACTTCGCTTTCCGCCGATTTTAGCCGCTATGCCCCAGCCGTCGACCATCTTTTGTTTTACAAAATTGTCAACGATCCCGATGGCATTCGGCTGCGAATCTGGGAAAGCGCCACGGATCTCGATCGCAGCCCGTCGCCTTACCTCTACATTCTCAACCTGCGAGTGGGGTCAATCGCCGAGGCCAAAAAGCGCCTAAAGGCCCACTTGGCCCTCAACGGCGGCACATTGGCCAGCGGTCAAACCCTGCCCCAGAAGGGCAAAGTCAAGCTCATGCCCCACCCCACCTGGGACGGCACCCAAGGCGACGACTAAGCTGAGCCCAGCCTGGGCCAATATTTCCCCTGTGACCCAGACAAAAGCCTTAGAGTAGGGCGTAGTTGAATTGAAGCATGAATTTGGGTAGGGGCAAACAGCCGTTTGCCCCTACGAGAGACGTTGCAGTTTTGATTCATACCTTTATCCTGCAACGCCGAGTAGTCCAACTCGCAAACCATCCCAACCACGCCCTTTCTGCGGCCCCTTTCCAGGGAGAGAGGGGTTAAATCCGGCTCCCCTTGGGATAAGGAAATGAGGAGATCAGGGCTCAGGTTGTGGACAAATGGTGGTTATTCCGCTGGAATACGCCTAGATCAAACCCCTCGTCAAAGTTCCTGTCGTACTTTGAAAGACCGCTTACTCAAGGCCGGGTAGTAACTGGCCACGATCGCGATCGCCATCCACCACAGCGTGCTAATCTGCGGCCGATACATGACCGTGTCGGCAATGCCCTGGCCCAGAATGCCGGTGATCGATGCGATCGCCCCCATCAGCCAGTAGCCCTGCTGATCTTGGGTGTCGCGCAGCCGCTGGAGCTGCACCCAGCCCTGGTGAACGATCAGCAGCAACAGCCACAAAAACGCCAGCATCCCGACAATACCAGCCTCCACCAGCACCTCTAAAAACACCGAGTAGGCGCTCAGGGCTGTGTAGCGAGGCCGCTGAAAGAGGGGATACACCGCGTTAAAAGCATCGTTGCCGGGGCCAATGCCCAGAATGGGACGGGCGCGAATCATATCGATTACTGCCGCCCACACATTCATGCGAAAGTTGTTGCTGCTGTCGGCCCGGCCTACAAACATGCTCAGCACCCGCGCCCGCAGCGAACTCACCGAGAGCACTCCCAGCACCACCACGGCGGCAGCGCCCCCCAGCAACAGCGGCAGCGCCCAACGCCGCCAAAAGGGTGAAAACCAGATGCTCCAGTACTGCACTAGCAGGGTCATCAGCACAAACCCGGCGATTAAAAAGCCCACCCAGCCGCCTCGACTTAGGGTCAAAATCAGGCAAAGGGTGTTGATCGCTGCCGCTAGCAGGGCCAGCCCTTTGGGCACCCACCGGGGCCAGGCAAACACCGCTGCCGCGCTCAGCATCACCCCTGGGATCAGGTAGCCCGCCAGCAGGTTAGGGTTGCCCAAAAAGCTGTACACCCGCGTCACGTTGGCCACCGCCGAGTTGACATCCACCCAGGTGGCCAGGGCCGTTGCGCCAAAGAAATACTGTCGCAGTCCGTAGATCGCCACCGGCAGGGTGGTTAAGATATAGGCCAAAATTAGCAGGCCCCTGGCTCTGGGCTGTCGCGCCACCCGCGCAATCAGCAAAAACAGCATAATGTTCAGCGTTAGTTTGATCAGCCCGCCAACTGCCGCCCCCCGCACGGGCGACAAGGCCGTGGCCAGCACCATCACTCCCCAGTAGACCGCCACCGACAGGTGCACTGGCGACAGGCCCGCCCCGGCCTCGTCGGTGATGGTCAGCAATGCCCACAGAGCAGCCGCCGCCAGCAGCAACACCCCGATCAGCGTGGTCGATACGTAGGGGGCCAGGGCAAACAGCACCACCACAATGGCTAGACCAATCCAATCGCCCCAGCGCAACAGCCAGCTGCCCTGCCGCCACCGCCGCAGGGGGGCCAGCAGCTGGTGTAACACGCTGGCTTCGCGCCATTGCTCTAGGGCAAAGGTCGACAGGGTAAGCTGTTGCCAAAAGTTAGTCAGCATGGCATTGAGGGCGATCGCCGATAAATCTTTCCCATCATGCCAAGCTTTGACCTAGTTGAGGCACTCAATTAATTTCTCTCGGCAGCAAAAACTAGGCATAGGGTGAAGGGTTGGGGGTTCAGGCGGGGACTTAGACCTTAAGCCCGAGGCCCTGAACCCTTAAGAAACCGTTAGGAATGGGGGATCGCTTAAGGGGTACGCAATGTTTTGTAATCACCCGGTAGCTTTAATCTAAGGGTTAATGACCGCCTCTGATCCCCTGTTTACAATATGGGCAACACCAGAAATTCCCTTGCCCCCTCGATTTTCAGGAGAAACCCATGGCCAGCCTCTTAGAGCAGCTTCGGCAAATGACCGTTGTTGTCGCCGACACCGGAGATATTCAAGCCATTGAAAAATTTACCCCCCAAGACGCCACCACCAACCCTTCGCTGATTACGGCGGCGGCGCAAATGCCCCAGTACCAGGCGATTGTGGATGACACCCTACTCAAGGCCAAGGCCGATTCGGGCTCGGGCGCCTCTGACAAAGACGTTGCCAATCTGGCCTTTAAAAGTCTAGCGGTAGCCTTTGGCCACAAAATTTTGGGCCTTATCCCCGGTCGCGTCTCCACCGAGGTAGACGCTCGTCTCAGCTACGACACCGAAGCCACGGTGGCGACCGCCCGCGACATCATCGCCCAGTACGACAAGTTGGGCATCACTCCCGAGCGAGTGCTGATCAAAATTGCCTCCACCTGGGAGGGCATCAAGGCCGCCGAAATTCTGGAAAAAGAGGGCATTCACTGCAACCTGACGCTGCTGTTTGGCATTCACCAGGCGATCGCCTGTGCCGATGCCGGCACCACCCTCATTTCTCCCTTTGTGGGGCGCATTCTTGACTGGCATAAAAAAGACACCGGTCGCGAGGAGTACCCCGCTCCCGAAGATCCTGGCGTGCTGTCGGTGACCGAGATCTACAACTATTACAAGAAGTTTGGCTACAAAACCGAGGTGATGGGGGCCAGCTTCCGCAACATTGGCGAAATCACTGAGCTGGCCGGCTGCGACCTGCTCACCATCTCGCCCCAGCTGCTGGCCAAGCTCGACGAAACCCAGGCTGACCTACCCCGCAAGCTCGACCCCGCCAAAGCCGAATCTTTAGATATTGAGAAACTCTCCATCGACGAAGCTACCTTTCGCTCAATGCACGAGAGCGATCGCATGGCCACAGAGAAGCTCGACGAGGGCATTAAGGGCTTTAGCAAAGCCCTCGAGACGCTGGAAAATCTGCTGGCGGCCCGTCTCACCGAGCTTACCGAGAGCGACAGCAGTGCCGCCAAAGCCCGCGACGACCAGTTTGACCTGTTCAAGGCCTACGACCTCGATGGCGATGGCTTTATCACCCGGGAAGAATGGCTGGGTACCGATGCCGCCTTCGATGCCCTCGACCTCGACCACGACGGCAAGCTCTCCTCATCGGAAATCGTTGCCGGGCTGGGGCCCGCCTTTGAGGTGGCCTAGAGGCAAGGGGCTCTCAGCCCCAAAAGACTGAACCATCTAGACTAAGGGGTTTGCTCCGTCATCAACTGGCCCCTTCCCTAGCCCTAGGAAACCGAAGTCAGTGAGCCGATCGCCAGCTAGACCCTATGATTGGGCCAGCTGGCGATTTTGTTGGGGATATGTCCTCCTAAGGCTGGGTTAGTTCTGCCGAGGCGTTTCCACAAAACCGTAGTGAGCGTTACAGCTTACCGCCCACCTGCCCCAGTATTGATTAGAGCTACTGCGCTTCGAGCCAGTGTGCTTCTCGCTGGCCCTGAGCAAGCCGATGTGTCCTGCCAAGGCTATGCTGACCGCTTGAGCGACCCCCAAGAGACGATTCCAACCCTGGATTTTGAGGAGACCCCTGGTGCTATTTGACGCCTACGACCCCGGCGATTTTTTTGATGAACTGTTTTTGAGCCAGGGCCAGCCTCGCCCCGAAGCCGAACTGCTGGTGCGGCGGGTCAACGCCATGTCGCTGGTGGAGCTTCAGCAGCGGCAGAAGGCCGTACAAAACACCCTGTTTAAGCTAGGGGTTACCTTCAACGTCTACAGCGACAACCAGGGCACCGAGCGCATCTTTCCCTTCGACGTGATTCCCCGCATTGTGCCAGGCCACGAGTGGAAGTGGATTGAAAAGGGCCTCAAGCAGCGCATCTATGCGATCAACTGCTTCATTCACGATGTTTACAACGACCAAAAGATTTTGAACGACGGCGTGATTCCCCGTCATGTAGTAGAGTCAGCGCCAGGATTCTTGAAACCCTGCATGGGGCTGAACCCGCCCAACAATATCTGGTGCCATATTACCGGCACCGACCTGGTACGCGACAAAGCCGGCACCTGGTACGTGCTTGAAGACAATATGCGCTGCCCCTCAGGGGTCTCCTACGTGCTCGAAAACCGGCGGGTGATGAAAAACACCTTCCCCCACCTGTTTGCCGCCATGGACATTGCCGCGGTAGACGACTACGCCAGCCAGCTGCTCGAAACCCTGCTCAACCTAGTGCCCGAAACCCTGATCAATCCTCGGGTGGCGGTGCTCACCCCCGGCATGTACAACTCCGCCTACTTTGAGCACTCCTTTTTGGCCCAGCAGATGGGGGCTGAGCTAGTGGAGGGCCGCGACCTGGTAGTCTCAGACGGCTACCTGAAAATGCGCACCACCAAGGGCCTAGAGCGGGTCGATGTGATGTATCGCCGCATTGACGATGACTTTATTGACCCCCTGGCCTTTCGCTCCGACTCGCTGCTGGGGGTACCGGGACTAATGGAGGTGTATCGAGCCGGGCGAGTGGCCCTGGCCAACGCCCTGGGCACCGGCGTCGCCGACGACAAGCTGGTCTACGCCTACGTGCCCCAGATGATTCGCTACTACCTCGACGAAGACCAGCTGATCCCCAACGTGCCCACCTACCTGTGC
>DASQNN010000096.1:0-23274 GCA_035644955.1 Nodosilinea sp.
GCGCGGCTCTTTGAACTGAGGCCGCAGAAGGGTGTGCTCTAGATCGTTCAGGCTGATGGGTTTGCCGTCGAGCTGGTACAGCGAACGACTAAAAAAGCGCCAAAACGCCAGCCAGTTGGGCAGTCCCAGAACCTTGGGCAAAATCGAGTCTGTGGGGTAGTGCTTGAGCACCTGTTGAATGGTGAGGGCGTTGTAGAGGTTGATCAACAGCGCCAGGGAATCTTCGGGAGCAAGACCGTCCAGACTGTTGGGCAGAGAGTCGAGCCAGGCATCGAGATCGGGGGCGGCCTCTTGCTGCCAGCGGGCGTAGTCAACCCGGCCCTGGTCATCGACATAGGTCTGCAACAGCGTATTCCAGGGAGTAAAATTCAGCATTGACCATCTCCTGCGCCTGGGCGCTATGGGTATCTCCCCGATGTCACCGCTATCCCCAATTTTGGAGCAGCTGCGATCGCTGGCCTGGTGGAGCCTCAACCGCTGGGTCAGGCGAGCCTTTCCGGGGGTGCCGACCCTCACGACTCAGCAGCTGGCCGATTGGTTGGGCCAGAGCCAGGCCCCTTCACCTATTCTGCTCGATGTACGCCGAGACGACGAGTTTGCCGTCAGCCACCTGCCGGCGGCCTGCTCAACCCCCGATTTAGCAGCGGCGCTGGCCCTGGGGTTAGACCCGGCGCAGCCCGTGGTGGCCTACTGCTCGGTGGGCTACCGTTCGGCCCGGCTGGTGGCCCAGCTGCAAGAGGCTGGCTATACCGAGGTGTACAACCTGGCGGGGTCGATATTTCAGTGGGCCAACGAGGGGCGATCGCTCGTCCAATCGGGTCAGCCCACCACCGCCGTGCATCCCTACAACCCCCGCTGGGGTCTGCTGCTAAAGCCTGGTTTAGCCCACCCGCCCGAAGACCACCAGCCCCAGGACGCAGAGTAGGCATGGCCGTCAAAGAATTAGCTGGAGCGAGCCAGGATTGCCTCCCACTGGGGCAGGTCTTCGGGGCGATCGACATCGGTGAGGGGGGGCAGCAGTTCTACCGTCAGGCCCTGGGCGGTGGCCGCCGCCAGGGTTTGGGCCAGCACCTGGTCGGTGCCCCAGTCAATGTCCTTAAATAGGGTCGGCTCTAGCTGCCGCAGGCCAATCAGGTAGTAGCCGCCATCGGTGGCGGGACCAAGCACCCCGTCGGCCCGCCCCAGCGCTTCCAGGGCGGCGGCCAGGTGATCAGCCCCCAGGGCAGGGCAGTCGCTGCCAATGGCGATCGCCCCCGGCCTACCCCATCCAAAGCTCTGGCGAAAGGCGGCGGTCAGGCGATCGCCCAGGCCACCCTCAGCCTGGGGAAAGTAGGTGGCGCGATCGCCCAGCCAGGCCTGCATCCGCGAGCGATCGCCGCCGGCAAAGTGCACCTCAACCGCCAGGGGCAATCGCTGGGCCGCACTCTGCACCTGGGCCAGCACGTGCTCCGTCATCTGCCGCTGCACCGCCGCCGCCCCCGCTGGCCCCAGGTGCGGAATTAGACGGGTCTTGGTGCGCCCTGGTTCGGGGTAGCGGGTAAACAGCATCAGGCCAAAGGGCTCACTCCCTGGCAGACGGGCAACCCCGGTCTCCGGTTGATTCATAAAACCGCGTCTCGCTGTAATGGCTGGTAGCTCACGGTGTAGTCCCTATGAGTATGCCAACTAATCAGGCATCCAAGCTAGGCTCACCCTTTGGGAAGCGCAAGCTCTACATCCCCCAGCTCCTTCTCTCGATGGGAGAAGGGGAACCAGATTCAGAACGCCTCTCTCTCAGGGAGAGGGGCAGGGGTGAGAGCGGAGGACCATGGCCATCGCTATATTTTCATGGAGTACTCTATTCATCGGGGCTGCCCGCCTAGAACACAACCAGATGCCAAAAATTTTTGGCAGAAATTAATTGCGCCTTTAGGTTTTTTTTGGGCATGCTAAATCGCAATAGGCAACCATCATGGATCCACGGCTCGGAGTCAATTTACGGGTACAAGAGCAGCCTACCTGAGCACATCTAGCCATGACACAGCCAGCTGCTGCTGACCCCATTCGGGTCGGCGTCCTTCACTCATTAACAGGGCCAATGGCCATCAGCGAAACCTCGCTGGTGGAGGCCGCCCTCATGGCCATCGACGAAATTAACCAGGCTGGGGGAGTGCTGGGCCGCCCCCTAGAGGCCGTAGTCGCCGACGGAGCCTCGGACCCAGGCGGGTTTGCGGTGGCGGCCCAGCACCTGCTGGCAATAGACCAGGTAGTCACTATCTTTGGCGGCTGGACCTCCATGAGCCGCAAGGCGGTGCTGCCAGTGCTAGAGGCCCACAACGCCCTGCTCTGGTACCCCGTCCACTACGAGGGCCTAGAGCAGTCGCCCTGGGTGTTTTACACCGGGTCGTGCCTCAACCAGCAGGTAGAACCGGCCCTCGACTGGCTGCTGGCCCAGGGCAAGCGCCGCCTGTTTTTACTGGGGTCTGACCACCTGTTTCCGCGGGTGACCCACAAGGTGGTTCAGGGGCAGCTCAAGCACCGCCAGGGCACCGTTGTTGCCGAAGACTACCTGCCCCTGGGAACCACCGATTTTGAAGCCGTTGTTCAGCGTATTTTGGCCGCCCAGCCCGATGCGGTGTTCAACACCCTCAACGGGCCGAGCAATCTGCCCTTCTACAACCAGTGCCAGGCCCAGGGGTTGAGTGCCGATCGCATTCCCATTCTGACCGTCAGCATTGGCGAGCTAGAGCTGCGGCAGATTGGCGCTGCCGCGGCGGGGCACTACGCCTGCTGGAGCTACTTTCAAAGCTTACAGACCGACGCCAACCAGCGCTTTGTGGCTAAGTTTAAGCAGCGCTACGGGGGCGATCGCGTCACCACCGACTCGATCGAGGCCGCCTACAGCCAGGTCTACCTGTGGCGAGCCGCCGTCAGCACCGCCCAAACCACCGCCACCGACTCAGTGCGCCAGGCCGCCTACCACCAGCGTTGGGAGGCCCCCAGCGGCACCGTCTGCTGCGAACCCAACCACCACCTGCAAAAGCGCTGCCACGTGGGCCAGGCCCAGGCCGACGGCCAGTTTCGGATTGTCTATTCCAGCCCGGGGCCCCTGCGGCCGATGCCCTGGCTGGGGATGGAAACCCAGTCGTTTCCAGCGGCGGAGGTGGTGGTTGAAATGCTGGGCCAGGTGTCTGACTGCGTGCAATCGAGCTGGGAGCTAGAGCAGCAGTCGCGGCGGCTAGAGCAAGCTTTAATTCAGCTGCGCCAAGAGGTAGACCAGCGGCAGCAGGCCGAAGCCGCCCTGCGGGCCGCCAACGCCGAAATTACCAGCCTCAACCAGGCGCTTCAGGCCGACAACAGCCGCATGAGCGCCGAGCTGTCAGTGGCCCGCCAGATTCAGCATATGGTGCTGCCCCGCCCCGAAGAGCTAGAGGCCATCGCCGACCTGGACATAGCCGGGTTTATGGAGTCCGCCACCGAAGTGGGGGGCGACTACTACGACGTGCTGCCCGACGAGCAGCGGCGGGTCACCCTGGCCATTGGCGATGTCACCGGCCACGGCCTCGAAAGCGGCGTACTGACGATTATGGCTCAGACCGCCGTGCGCACCCTGCAAACCCTGGGGGCAGGCCACGATGTCCTCGATCCAACCCTGGTCTTGCAGACCGTAAACGCGGTCATTTATCAAAACCGCCTGCGCATGGGCTCCCACCGTCACCTCTCGCTGGCATTGATTGATTACTACGAAGGCAGACTCACCATCAGCGGCCAGCACGAGGAGGTGATTGTGGTCAAAGCCGGCCTGGCCCAGCGCGTCGATACCCTCGATCTGGGGTACCCGGTGGGGCTGGTCAGCGATGTGGCCCCTTTTGTGGCCCAGCACAGCCTCGATCTGGCCGTGGGCGATGGCGTGGTGCTCTACACCGACGGCATTACCGAAGCTGAAAATAGCCAGCGCCAGCTTTACGGCCTCGATCGCCTGGTGGCGACGGTGCAGCGGGCCTGGGGCGGTACCGCCCAGGAGATTCAGGCGGCGGTTCTTCAGGACGTGCGATCGCATGTGCAAAATCACACAGTTTACGACGACATCACTCTGGTGGTATTCAAGCGTCGCGTGTAACTATTCTTTCAGTTCCTGACGTTTCTCTGCCCATGACCTGCCCATCCTGTGCCTCTGCCGACATGCCTACCGATGAGCCCAGTAGCACCCCTGCCGAGCTGCGCCAGGCCCTCGACCACCTCCACCAGGAAAACCAGCGGCTGCACCAGGAAAATGTCGACCTGCGCATTGCCCTGTCTACCACCGCCGAGCATGGCGATCTGATTGAGGCCGATCTGCACAGCGCCAACCAGCGCCTCCAAGCCGAAATGGCTGAGCGGCTGCGGGCCGAGGCCACCCTCAAAACCCTAGTCGATCTGATTTCGCGGCAAAAGGCCGACCTGGAGATCATCATGCACACCATCATGGAGCACGGCGACACCCTCGATACCCAGTGGCACCAAAAGTTTTGCGCCGCCATGGTGCGGGCCGACATCGACGGCCTGACCCAAATTTCCAACCGGCGTCGCTTTGACGAATACCTGGAGCAGCAGTGGCAGGAGATGGTGCGTGAACAGGGTCCCCTGGCGGTCATTCTCTGCGACATCGACGCCTTTAAAGTCTACAACGACACCTACGGCCACCTGGCCGGAGATACCTGCCTGGTCCAGGTAGCAACGGTGCTGCGCCACTGCCTGCACCATGCCAACGACCTGGTGGCCCGCTACGGCGGCGAAGAGTTTGTGGCTGTTTTGCCCCGCACGACCCTGGCCGAGGCCCAGGTGGTAGCCCAGCGCATTCAGCGGGAAGTCTTAGGACTGCGGATTCCCCATCAATACTCCACCGTCGCTCCGGTGGTCACCGTCAGCATTGGAGTGGCCGGCACCATTCCCCAACCCCAGGCCAGCGCTGGCGCTCTGGTGCAGCTGGCCGACGAGCAACTCTACCGGGCTAAGCGCCTGGGTAAAAACCAGATTTTTGCCGCCAGCGTTTGATGTTTGTGATGTCTGCCGCCTACTTCAGCCGATTGATTTTATGATTTCCACCTCCACCCCCAACCAATTTGGTCGCTTTACTACCTGTTTAGACAACAGCAAAGAGTATCTCACCATTTGCTTTTCGCCCTCGGCCTCGGCGCGGCAGCAGCGGTGGCGCAACTACGGCTTATCGGCCGATTTTTTAGGCGACTATTTCGCTACCTTTTTTCCAGGTGGCTCCGAAAAAAACGGCATTGCCGATGATGTGATGCAGCGCGACACAGTCAAGTCTGCCATCAGCTACATTGCCAACGAGCTGCTCGAAAACGCAATCAAATACCACACCGATCGCTCCCAAGAGCCCATCAGCATTTCGCTATTTTTGTACGAAGACTATATTGTCTTTCAGTCGCTCAACCGGGTTGAGCCCCAGTCGGCGGAGCAATTTAAGGCATTTATTCAAGATATTCTAGATGCCACCGACCTCGACGCTCTGTTTGCTCAACAGCTGGAAAAGGCTGCTCTGGGGCAAGGCGAGTCACACATGGGCTTTTTGACGATGATGTGCGACTATGGCGTTGAATTTGGCTGGGGGTTTGAGCTTAGCCCTCAGCAGCCGGGGCTGGTTCAGGTCGATGTGCAGGCCTACCTCAGCCTAAAGACGGCTTTTTAAGACCATGCCATTAGTTTAGGGCCATTAGTTTAGGGCCGTTAGTTTAGGAAAGAACGATCGCACCCTAACGGGGTGACCCTGGACCAGCTGACCGCTCAATCTTCCTCAGGTCCGAACCGCTCACGCTCAACGCCATGATGCCCAACCCCACCATGATTGAAACCGAAGACTACCGCGTGTACTACCAGGCAGACAGGGCCACCGTAGTGATGGAAGGGTTTCTACGGTTAGACGGCATAGAGGCCTACCAGCCCGTGATGGATTTGCTGATGGCGGCGGCCGAGCAAGGGGAGAGCTGCACCATTGACCTGCACCAGCTGGAGTTTCTCAATAGCTCTGGCATTAGCATGCTGTCGATGTTTGTGGTCAAGGTGCGCGATCGCGGCACTATTCACCTCAGCTTTCGCGGCTCTGAGGCTATTCTCTGGCAGACGCGATCGCTAAAAAACCTGAAGCGGCTGATGCCCGATCTGCACATCGAAATGCTGCGCCCCCAGAACAATGCCGAATAAAAAACATCTATAAAAAAGGCGCGGCAGGGTTGCCGCGCCCACTGCATCAGCTCTCCTAGGACCAGGAGAGCCGGGTAGATGCATTACTGACTGGGCAAGTTGCCAGGGCGCACCGTAACGGTCTGCTCACGGCCATCGCGCCGCAGAGTCAGCGATAGGTTTTGCCCCACCGAGGAGCGCTCTACCACCTGCTGCACAGCGGTACTGTCTTCCACGGGCTGCCCCTCTATAGCCACGATCAGGTCGCCTTCCCGCAGGCCGCCCTGGGCCGCAGGCGAGTTGGGCATCACGCGGCCAATCAGCACGCCTGAGTCGGCATCCACGGAAAAGGGACGGTTGGGGTTGCTGTTGATGTTTTGCTTCAGCTCAGGGGTTAGATTCACCATCTGAATGCCCAGATAGGCGTGCTCAACCCGGCCATTTTGAATCAGCTGGCTGCTGATGCGCTGCACCGTGTTGATGGGGATGGCAAAGCCAATGCCCTGGGCCCCTTGAATAATCGCGGTGTTGACGCCAATCACCTCACCGTTGAGGTTGAGCAGCGGCCCGCCGGAGTTGCCGGGGTTAATGGCGGCATCGGTTTGGATAAAGTCAACCCGCTTGTCGGGTACGCCCACATCGCGGCTAGAGCGACCGGTGGCGCTGACAATGCCGGCGGTGACGGTGCTGTCAAGGCCGAGGGGGTTGCCAATGGCGATCGCCCACTCGCCGGGCTGAATTTGGTCGGAGTTGCTGATGGCAACCGTCGGCAGGTTGCTGGCCTCAATTTTGATTACCGCGATGTCGGTAACCGAGTCCGCCCCCATTACCCGCCCGGTAAAGCTGCGGCCATCCTTGAGGGTGACATCCACCTGACTGGCCCCGGCAACCACGTGGGCATTGGTAATGATTTGCCCATCGGCGGAGGTGATAAATCCTGAACCGACCCCGCGCTGAACCTGCTCACGCTGGGGCATGGGCTGACTGTTGCCAAAGAACTGGCGCAGGCGCGGATCCTGAAAGATGGGTGGCACATTGCTCTGCACGGTACGGGCGGCATCGATGCGCACCACCGAAGGGCCGACCTGACGCACGATGTCGGCAATGACGTTAGGACCAGAGACCGATGGAGCAATGGCTACGGGAGTGCCCTGGCTGGTGCCTGGGGCAGCTTGGGCAATCTGGACACCGGCCTCAGGAGCAGAGGCAGCTTGATTGTCGTTGTTCCAGAAGCCGTTATCCCAAAACACATCGGTGGTGGGCTGGGTGGCGGTGGGCTGCACTAGGGCATTGAGAGCCTGGCCACCGGCAGTGGCGATTCCCGCCCCGAGCAGCACTAGAGCAAATGATTTGGCTACCGGTCGCGCGCCGCGCCCCGAGCCACGCCCAGAATCACGTCCCGAACCGCGCCCAGAAACATCCTTCTCCATTTCATTTACCTCGTTTGACTCTCGCATGATGTTTACACCATAGAGCCATGGTATTGCAGGGGGGTGGCGGGGCCATGGCGAAGCTGTGACACTTCGGCCCCTTTGAGTGTGACAATTTGCGGTAGGTGAGCGGAGGTATAGGGTTCAGGGTTGACGGTGTAGGGGTTAGAGACCTGGGTTGCACCGTTCTTTCACCGGACAAAAGTTTAGCAGGCTACCAAGCATTAGTATTTAATGCGATCGCGATCTTGATCCCTATGGGGAGCGGCGTTCTTGGCCACAAAATCGATGATTTTGCCCGCCACATCCATCTCGGTCGCTGTTTCAATGCCCTCTAGCCCCGGCGATGAGTTGACCTCCATCACCACCGGGCCGTGGTTGGAGCGCAGCAGGTCGACCCCGGCCACCCGCAGGCCCATCGCCTTGGCGGCGCGAAGGGCGGTGCTGCGCTCTTCGGGGGTGAGGCGCACCCGACTGGCCGACCCGCCCCGATGCAGGTTGGAGCGAAACTCGCCGGGGGCCCCCTGGCGCTTCATGGCGGCCACCACCTTGTCGCCAATCACAAAGCAGCGAATGTCCATGCCGCCCGCTTCTTTAATAAATTCCTGCACCAGAATGTTGGCGTCGAGGCCGCGAAAGGCCTCAATCACCGATTTGGCCGCCTGCTGGGTTTCGGCCAGCACCACGCCGATACCCTGGGTGCCCTCTAGCAGCTTAATCACCAGGGGGGCACCGCCGACGATATCGACCAGGCCGTCGATGTCTTTGGTGGAGTGGGCAAACCCCGTCACCGGCAGGCCAATGCCCCGGCGGGCCATGATCTGGAGCGACCTGAGCTTGTCGCGCGATCGCGAGATCGCCATCGAAGTATTGGCTGTAAACACCCCCATGATCTCAAATTGACGCACCACCGCCGTGCCGTAGAAGGTGTTCGACGCCCCAATGCGCGGAATGACCGCGTCTATATCGATTAGTGGCTGGCTCTGGTACATGACCTTGGGCTGGTGGGAGGTGATGTTCATGTAGCAGCGCAGGTGGTCGATCACCTGTATTTCGTGGCCGCGTTCCTCCCCGGCCTGCTTGAGGCGTCGGGTCGAGTAGAGGCTGGCATCCCTGGATAAAATCGCAATTTTCATGGCGCCTTGGCAGTCATCCTTGGGAGTGGGTTAGAGGTAATCATGGGCTAGACGGGCCTATTCAGAAAGGGGCTGCAGGTACGATCGCCCCGGATCAACCAGGTAGCGACGGCGCACCGCCTGCCGCCCCAGCAGCAGCCGAAAACCCATCTCATCGCGATTGGTCAACGTCAGCTCAATGGTCCACACCGCGCTGCCCACCTGCACAAGAGTTTCGATCACCGGGCGCAACTCCGCCTGCCCGCCCGAGTTACGCACGGTGCGGTCTTCCAGCAGGGCAGCTTCAACGGTCACTGTATAGGCGTCGTTGCGCTGAAGAGGGTGAGCCTGAAAGCGCACCATCGCCCTGCCACCCCGCTCAAAGCGCTCCACATCGAAGGCGTGCAGGGCCGACGACCGCGCTCCGGTGTCAATCTTAGCCTTGATGACGTAAACCCCCAGCCCTGGCAGGGCTACCCATTCTCGCCAGCCGATGATCGCAGCCGATGCAGCACCAGAACTCATACCACCTCTGAGAGCATAATAGGACAGGAGATGGTTTTATCCTAGGGGGAAAGGGGGTCGCCCAGCCCGGCCTCTAGGCGCTCTAGCGTGAGGGCATTGAGCAGGCTGAGCAGGTAGGGATCGACCCCTAGGGCGGCGGCAAAGGCGGGCTGTAGGGCGGGTTCAAACCGCTGGTCGCCTTCCAGGGTGAGTTTAAAGTAGGCCAGCCCCAAAATCTGCATGTAAGACCACACCAGCTCAGGACGCAGCCCAATGATCTCGGGCGGAATGGGCAGGGGCTGGTCGCCCACCGCCACATCGCCAATGGTCGAGAAGTGGGTGCCCCGGTCAATGAGCAATAGGTAGCGATCGGGGGTAGACAGCCAGGTAAAGGGGATAATTTGCTCTGGGAAAGCCGGGGCGACCGTATCGGCGGTGCCCGCCACGACCATCATGGGCACCTCAATTTGGCCGTAGCCAGACGGCCCAAACAAAACGCTGCCTATCGGGTTTATCACAAAAATCGATTTCACCCGGCGATCGGCCAGGCCACTGCCGGAATTGCCCAGGCGCACCACCTGGCACTGTAGCAGCAGCGACGGATTGAAGGACAGGGTACCGGGGGGGCAGGTTTGAGTCAGGCCGGCCAGATCAAAGCTGGCCCCGGCTAGGGCCAGGGCTGTATAGCCCCCAAACGACTGGCCCACGATCCCCACCCGGCCCAGGTCCAGCTGCCGCTGAATCGGCGACGGATTCTGGTCGAGGCGATCGAGGGTATTGAGGGTCAGGGTTACATCGCGGGGGCGGCGCAAAAACTCCTCGTCTTGCACCACCGAGTCAGACCGTCCCGCCAGCAAAGCGTAGAGCTGTTGGTCGTTGCTGCCGGGGTGCTCTAGGGTGGCCACCGCAATGCCCCCGGTGGCCAAATACTCGGCCAGGTAGGCGTAGCTGTCGCCGGTGCCCCCCAACCCGTGGGAAATGACCACTAGCGGAAAGCCCTGGGGCGGCACCCTCGGTCCGCCAGACTGCACCTGGGGCAGGTAGAGCGGTACCGGGCGGGGCAATCCGGGCACCACCACCTGAATTAAATCGACCCCGTACTGGCGCTCGTGCTGCAGCAGTTGCAGCATTCCGTCGACATCGACGGGGTTGGCCTCAGCCTCCTGCTGGGCCAGAGCCTGCACCCGCTCAAAGGCGGCCTCTGACTGCAAAATGGCCTGGTTGATCTCCTGGGCGATCGCCAATCCCTGACCCAGATCAATCCGGATAGCTCCGGTGGGGTAGGTTTTGAGCACGTTGAGCAGGGTAAAGCCGTCAGGTTTGGCGGCAGCCAGGATCAGTGCCCCCCGCAGCGCCTGCACGTTGGCCTGGCGCACGGGGGTTTGCACCACCCGGCTAATCTGCTCCAGCAGCAGCACCCCCTGCTCGGTGTAGAGAAACTGAGCTACCCCCACCGGAGTAATGGAGGCCGGGGTGCTCAGCACCTCTCGAATTTGGTTGAGCTGATTGTCGGAAAGCCGCAGCTGGCGGCTGTAGACTCTGAGCTGGGGGGTGAGCTCGCCGGTGACCGCAAACCGCTCTAAATCGGCGATCGAAATCGATCGCTCTAAAATGCCGTAGGACACCAGCAGGGCTTCGGCCGCCTGGACAGGGGTTGCCGTCGCCAGGGCGCCCAGCAGGCCCAGTGCCGCCATTAGACCGCGCCGCAGCCATGGCCGAGCGGTCTGCATCGAAGGATACCTTGGGGCAGGGCCGTTGAGAGTCACAGGGTTAGCCGGGTTGCTAGCGGGGAACGGAAATGGATTGTTTTAAGATGTGATCGAGACATCCTTCACAGGCGTCGAGCAAGAGCTCAATCACATAGGTAAACCCTTCAGGACCACCGTAGTAGGGGTCGGGGACCTCTTGGTCGGGGTGGGTGCGGCAAAAGTCGCACATCAACCGCACCTTACCGGCATGGTGACCGGTGGGGTCGAGGGCTAAAATATCGCGATAGTTCTGGCGATCCATAGCCAGGATATAGTCAAAGCGCTCAAAGTCGGCGACATCAAACTGGCGCGCGCGTCCGACTAGGTCAATGCCGTAGGCTTTGGCAGCCTGAGTCATGCGGCGATCGGGGCAGCTGCCCACGTGGTAGCTAGCGGTACCCGCCGAGTCGCACACCACCTGGTCGTCCAGCTGCCGCTGGCGAATCAGGTGGTTCATGATGTTTTCGGCCGAGGGCGAACGACAGATGTTGCCCAGGCACACAAACAAAAGGCGGGTGGTCATAGCGCTGTCAGCTTACATACCGGGCAGATTGAGGCCACCGGTAAGCACTTCCATGCGATCGCGCATGGTGGCCGTCGATTTTTCGTAGGCGTCTTTCATCGCTGCCGTCACCAGGTCAGAGAGCACCTCGGCTCCTTCGTTGAGCGCTTCGGGGGCGATCGTCACGCCCTTGGGCTCCTGGTTGCCGCTCATGGTCACCGTGACCAGGCCACCGCCCGACTCGCCAGAGATCTCCATTTGCTCCAGTTCTTCCTGCAGCTGCTTGGCCCCCTCTTGAATCTGCTGGGCTTTTTTGAAGGCTTCGGTCAGCTCCTTCATCTTGCCTAACCCAAACCCAAATCCTTGACCTTGTGACATGGAGTTTCTCTCGAACGTACGGCGTACTGGTGGCGGCCAAGTAAATGGCGCCAATCAGCTATACGATTCTAGCGCCCAGCGGCAAAATCGAAGAGATTAAGTAGGGTTATCTACCCTTGGCCGGGAGTTAATCTAAACCTTACGATCTATATCTAGATGACTTCGGGTTGCCCACCGGGGTGTAGCGAGGTTGCTCACGTTAGCTCTAAGCACAAAACCATGGGATTTTTTGATTCGGAAATTGTTCAGCAAGAGGCCATGCAGCTGTTTCAGGATTACCAATCGCTGGTGCAGCTAGGGGGCAATTATGGCAAGTTCGATCGCGAGGGCAAAAAAATGTACATTGCCCAGATGGAAGCCATGATGGAGCGCTATCACATTTTTATGAAGCGCTTTGAGCTGTCGGAAGACTTTATGGCCAAAATGTCCGTAGAGCAGCTCAAGACCCAGCTGGGTCAGTTTGGCATGACCCCCGACATGATGTTTCAGCAGATGCAGCAGACCCTGGAGCGCATGAAGGCTGAGATCGAGGTATAAAGGCCTTGACTGGAGTCTTTCCCTAGGGTTCCTATCCAGTGCCCTAGGGAAACACGCTTGGCATCCTGACGGGGGTGGCCATAGGCCTATTCTCTCAGGAGCGATGCAGCGCGATCGCCCCAGTCACCTCAGCCTTCTTAGGAACCAGTACCGGCATGCAAGACCTAGCCGCCGCCCAGAGCGAAGTGCAGCGCTACCGCCAGCGCCTAGACGGGCTATTGCTCTACGGAGGGGTGTTGCAAACCCCGGCGGGTGAGGCCTTTCTGGCCCTGCTTGAGGCGCTGCAAAGCGGAGATACCAGTCTGAGTTTGAGAACCTACGGAGCTTGGTTTCAGGCTTTGGCCAGCGCTGGCAGCGGCTGGGGCACCCATCTGCTGCAACAGATTGCCTACGCCGAAAATCCCTTTACGGTAGAGGCTCAGCGCTGTGATTTGAGCAATCTCACCCCGGCTCTGGTGGCCGCCGCCCGCCACGATCTAGAGCAGCTGCAGGCGATCTACCGGCTGAGCGGCGAGCAGGTGGCCGGCTGGGTGCAGGCGATCGCCCACCTTCCTCACCCCCCCGTGGTCTGGGAGATGGATGCAGCAACACCGCCGCTGCCGCTGCCAACCGCTGCCCCCTGGGCCGAGGCGATCGCGACTTTGGCAGAGCACTACCGCCGCCACGGAGCGGGGCTGTGTGCCCAGTACCGCGCCTTTACCTGGCGCCAGGGCCAGCTCCACGGCATTGCCCAGCCCGACCCCATTCGCCTGGGCCAGCTCACCGCCTACGACCATCCCCGCCAGCAGCTGGTGCAAAATACCCTGGCCTTGCTCAAGGGCTACTCGGCCCTCAACGTGCTGCTCTATGGCAGCCGGGGAAGCGGTAAATCTTCCTTGGTTAAGGCGTTGGTGAATGAGTACGCGCCCCAGGGGCTGCGGCTGGTGGAGGTGGCTAAGGGCGACTTACAGGCCATGCCCCAGATTGTGGAAGGTTTGCAGACGCGCCCCCAGAAATTCATCATTTTTGTCGATGACCTGTCTTTTGAGGAGGATGACGACACCTTCAAGGCCCTCAAAGTGGTGCTTGAGGGCAGCACCACGGCCCGGCCCGCCAACGTCGTGGTGTACGCTACCTCTAACCGTCGCCACCTGGTGCGAGAGTTCTTTGGCGATCGCCCCCGCCCCAGCGACCAGGACGACATCCAGGCCTGGGACACGATGCAGGAAAAGCTGTCGTTTAGCGATCGCTTTGGCCTCACCCTCACCTTTGAGCCCGCCGACCAACCCACCTACCTAGCCATTGTCAAACACCTGGCTCAGCAGGCTCAAATTCCTTTGGCTGAGGAGGAACTTACCGCCAAGGCGCTCCAGTGGGCCACCCGCCACAACGGCCGCTCGGGCCGGGCCGCTCGTCAGTTTATCGACTGGCTCACCGCCGATCTGGGCCTGAATGAGCGAGCGCCCGCATCGTCCCATTAAATAGCCAGGGAGATTGTAGTTGGCTAGAACGGAACAGAACCCAACTGAGGTCTTATAGCTATAGTCGTGTCGGTTAGGCCGTGACTGTGGACTTATGGGCAAGCGCCATGTTTGCAACCTCGACGGTAATACGGCAGAGGGGGCGATCACATACAAGCTGCGATCGCCCCCTCTATTTCAGCCTAGGTTCAACCTCAAAAGATTAGTTCTAGCGCTTTTCGAGGCCCTGGTTAGGCGCACCCTCTGGGCCAGTGTTGGCGCTACCACCTTCGGGTTGGGCTTCTGCCTTACCATCGCCTGCTTCGTACATACCGGTGTGGCGTTGGGTTTCATCAAGGGGGGTGTTATACCCGTCTTGCTCTTCGCTACTAGTTTTAGCTTTTTTGCTTTCTTGGCTTTCTGAGGGATCAGCCATAATAGCGGTCTCCTAATACAAATTTCTTCTATAGATTAATTCAGCCAGCAGCGATCCCAATCTATCCTCAGAAAGGATTGGGATTACTCAAAAGGAATACCTTGATCCCCGGCAAGCCTAATGTAGCTATAGTCCGCCTAGTTGAGCGTCTCTTACAGGAAGGTTCAAACGTTAAACGTTCTTGGGGTTTCTGGAGGTTTTCAACAGCGTAGTGCGGCTCTAGCATGGTTCAGAAAACAACAGTCTAGGGTGATAAATCAATAAAATGTTCACCTAATTTGTGGTTAAGAAATATCTCGATTTCATGGCAGGTCAGGGGCGTGTCTCAGTGAGATTTGCAAATTGTGACCAGCCCGCTGCTCTCACCGAGTTCGAAAAAAATCTAGGGTAAAAATTGAGGGGCGGGCTAGAAAAGACTGGATTGTCTCTGCCCACCTCTGGCGAAATATAGCGGTGGCCAGTTCGCTTAGGACATCGGTAGCCGTCATTAGCAAAAACTCGGATGGCGAACGGCTGTATAGCCATCGCTCCAGAAACTTTGCAATGCCCTAACCATACTGCCGATAGCTATAAATCTACAGCAACCCCCGGTAGCGAATAAACAGCAGCGTTATCGCCCAAGACCCCAGGGCCACCTTGAGGGCGACCAGAATGTTTAATAGCGGTATCACACCGCCGCTGAGCAAAATGCCAAACTGACCATGGGGCGGCTCGACCCCCACCAGGGTCAGCACTGCCAGGGCAATGAAAATTAGCACCGAGACCTTTTCCCAGGCGGCGGCGCGCCAGCGCTCGTAGATCGCCTGCATCCACTCCGGCGAGGCGGCAGTAATGGCAATCAGGCCGATCGCAGTCCCCCCGGCTACCCCCGCCGCAAATCCGCCGCCAGGGCTGAGGTGACCGCGAATCGCCAGCTCTATACCTACCAGGGCGGCAATGGTGGCCCCCAGCCGAGCCAGCACAATGGAGGGCTGATCGGTAAAGCTGTAGAAGGGGGCGGTGGGAGTTTCATCGGCCAGCAGATATTTGCAGCCCATAATGGCGATGGAAAACACCACCACCTCAAAGATGGTGTCGTAGAGACGGTTGCGAAAAATAATGCCCGACACCGCGTTGGGAATGCCCGTATCGGCGGCGATCGCATCCACCATCGCCAAGCCTGCGCCCTCCGCAATCGGCTCGGGCAAAATCAGCATTTTCATGAAAAATAGTACCCCCGCCGTCAGATAAACCCAGATCATAGGTGCTCCTCCGTTAGGGTTGAGGTTTTGGGTAGGGGAACGAGATCGTCGCCGTTGTAGCGGTTGGTCGCCGCGATCGCCTCCGGCAGCTCGGCGGCAAAAATGTCGTAAAGCCGCTGCACCCTGAGCCAGATGCGGGGAGACTCCTCTTTACTGGTCTGCCCCGCTTCAGGGAGTAGACAAATGCCGTGGACCGCCTTAGCCCCAAGGGCCTGCTGCAACGCCTGGCGATCGGTGTAGGGCACCAGCTCTAGCCGCAGCTGATAGCGCTTGAGCAAAGCCCGCAGGTAAGCCACCAGCGGCTGCCACTGCAAACTGTTCTTCATGTCCTGCCCCTCCAGCACTCCCAGGCGCATCACCAGCGACGATCGCACCGCCACCGCGTAGAGGGTAATTGCCAGCATGGTGCCCACCAGGGCTTCGGTCAGGGCCACATCGGCCCCGCCCAGCATGGCGTAGATCAGGGCCGCCACCGCCCCTAAAATACCCCGCATGATCAACGCCTGATAGGGGTTTGACTGAAATATCACCATCGCCGCCGACAGCGGCAGCAGCAGCACAATGGCGTAGACGTAGTAGCCATTGGTCAGGGCGCTATCCATTGTGGCTAACCTCCTGCCCGCTCTGGTCGGTGACGCAGTAGGCCAGCACATAGCCCAGCACCGTATTCCAAACCGACAGCGAAATCAGCGCCAGCACCAGCAGCGGCCACTCTTGCGGAATGCGCAGCAGCAGCCCCACCACGATCGCCATCGACCCCAGGGTATCGGCCACCGACAGCCCGTGGAGCTTGTAGAGCACCGATCGCCGCCCCAGCAGCGGCCAGGTACCCCAAAACCAAAACACCAGGCCAATAAAAATACAGGTATAGCTGAGGATATGGATCACAATCATCCCTCCATTACATCGTTGAGGCGCTTGAGAATGTGGGCCAGCAGCATTAGCGCCGCATTGCCCACGCTGAGAATCAGCACCCCCACCACGCCAATCATCCAGTCATCCTGAAGCACCGCAATCACCAAAATCATCACCGAGGTTTTGGTGGCAATGCTGGCAAAGGCCAGCATGCGCTGCCAGATGTCTTCATCCTGAACCGCCTCGATCATGGGTATCAACAGCGCGCCAATCATGGCAATCAACACCAGGGTCATGGGGTTTCCCTCCGCTGAATATAGTGAACTTCGTACCAGCCCCGGCTGTGGTAGCGCTGCACAATGGTTTTAGGCGTAAAGGTAATCAGAAAAATATCCAAAAAAATCAGGCTGGGGGTGCGCCGGGGCTTTGCCCGCTCCAGGGTGACCGTTTCGTGGTGGTGAGGGTAAAGCATGATTTCAATGGCCTCTTTGTAGGCCTGAGGAACGGCCACCACCACTTCCCAAAGGGTGCGCAGCCAGTCTTTCAGCAGGCCAAGATTGGTCGCCCCCCGGGGCAGCAAAATCGCCACGCTCACCCCAATTAAAATGTTGGCCCAGCTCAGGTCGGCGGTGAGCAAAAACCAGATCGTCAATCGCAGAATTATGTTTAGGTAGCCGGTCATGCAAACACCATGGCAAACAACACCATCAGCATCAAACTCATCACCCCAATCAAATGTTCAAAGTCTTCTAGCACCTGGGGTAGCTTGACCACTACCCGCTGAAAAATGAGTAGATAGGCCGCCCAGCCCAGGGCAATAATGGCCAGCGGTTTAGCGATATTGGCCAGAGTATAGGCATCGTAGTAGGCCACGTTGGCGACTACCAGGCCCGCCAGCAGCAGAGTTACTGCCACCCAAAAACCGCGTTTAACCGTTTGCTTTGGGTCGGGGCCATGGGGCAAAAAGATGAACTTTGCAAAGGAAACGGCGGTTCCCAGGGCGGCCAGGTTCATGGCGATCACCTGCCAGGGCAGCAGGTTTTTCATCGTCAGCACCTTGGCCCCAAAACCAGAGAGCAAAGGAAAGCCAGAAATAGAAAAGCTAGCGATCACCAGGGCAACCCAGATCGGGGTGCGAATGGGCTGTTCGTGCAGGGCCTTAAAACTGCGGCTGGGTAGGGCACCGGCAATCAGAAAGAGGGCCGACTTGACCAACCCGTGGGTGAGGGCGTAGAACCCCCCCACTTCGGGCGCCGCCAGCACAAAGCCCATCTGCGACACGGTGTGAAAGGCCAGCATGCGCTTGGTGTCTTTTTCAAACACGGCGTAGGCCACCCCCAGCAGGGAGGTGCCGGCTCCAAAGATGCGCACGATCGGGTCGACCTCCTCCAGCATCAGGGCCAGGCGCACCAGTGGAAACACCCCCGCCTTGACCACCACCCCCGACAGCAGGGCCGATACCGGCGTGTCTGACTCCGAGTGGGTGAGGGGCAGCCACAGACCCGAGACAAAAATTCCCCCCTTGGTCAGCAGCCCCAGGAAAATCAGGGCCAGGGCCTCAATCGGGGCACCTTCTAGCGCCGAAAACGCAAAGGACTGGTGGGTTTGGTAAACCAGCGCCGCCCCGATCAGGTAAAACAGCATGGCGGTGTTGCTGACAAACAGGTAGCGCAGAGCCACCCACAGGCTGCGATCGCTGCGCGGATAGGCAATCAGCAAAAAGGCCGCAATGCCAATTACTTCTAGCGCCACGTACAGGCTGATCAAGTCGGCGCAGACAAACGCCGCATTGACGCTGCCGTGAAGAATAATCACCTGGGTGTAGAAAAAGGTGGTTTTGCCGCTGTACCAGCAGTAGAGAATCACCGCTGCCGTCACCAGAGCATTGGTGAGAATAAAAAAGCCGCTGAGGCTGTCGGCCAAAAGCGTAACGCCGAAGTTATCCAGCAGATGCCACTCAAAGGGCACCCGCAGCCAGAACAGCGCCATGGCATAGGCCAGCGACACCATGGTGACGGCCAGGGCCAAAATGCGGTCGGCCTGGGGCAGCAGGTAAATGCTAAACCCCACAAAAAACGGTAGCGCGATCCACAGCATCGTCCAGAGGGTCATGGCCGGTACTCCTGCTCAATGGCGCGGGTTTCCAGCGTCGGGTTATCGCGGGCCAGCTTCATCACCCCCACCAGCATCAACGCCTGGATAGAAAAGCCAATCACAATCGCCGTCAAAATCACCGCCTGGGGCACCGGGTCAGCGTAGCCTTCGGCGAGTTGCCCAGTCACAATCGGCGTACGCACCCCGGTGCTCGCCGCCACCAACACAAATAGAGCGATCACTCCGGTGCTCATCACATCCATAGCGATGATCTTCATCACCAGGTTTTCCTTCAGCAAAATGCCAAAGAAACCTAAAAGAATAGTGGCGTAAACACAGGCGTAGAGCATGGGTTTAGAGAGGGTGGAGAAGGTGAGAAAGGTGAGGGAGATGGAGAAGATGAGAAAGATGAGGAGGGGAAAAGCGACATGAGGCCGATCGCAGCAACGAAAAGACCCATTCGCAGAACAAAGGTTTAAACCGATGATCAATCAATCCTTTCCGTGAGGTGAAGGACGACGGAACGTCCTTCTCGTAGGCCGAGGCCGTGCGGAGCCGGGGGTCTGGGGCCAGCGAAATGGCCCCAGTCGCAGATCTGGCTTTCACCCCCAACTGTGCGCCGCCCAACCCCTAGGCAAGAACCACGGGATAAACGCTAAGAAGCCACATCAGCCGGTTCAGGTGCAGCCGCCTCCGCGATCGCCTCCACCTCACTGCCCTTAAACGCAACCCGCAGAAACGGCGGAGCCAGAAATGTGGTAGCAATTACCATAATGATAATCGCCGCCTCTAGAGGCTTAGTCAGCACCCCACTGGCCGAACCAATACCCGCAAACACCAGCCCCACCTCACCCCGCGGCACCATACCAATACCGATCGCCAGACGATTCAGAGGCTGACCAAACGTAGTCCAGCCCGTGATCACCTTGCCCACGATCGCCACCGCCAGCAAAAACACCGCAATCACCAGCCCTTCCCGGTTGGCCGCCACCGCTGGGTTCAACACCCCCAGGTCGGCCTTGGCCCCCACCGTCACAAAGAAGATCGGCACCAGAATGTCGGCGATGGGCATGATTTGGCGATCGAGTTCCTTGCGCTTGTCGGTTTCATCCAGCACCAGGCCCGCCGCAAAGGCTCCCAAAATCGCCTCTAGGTGAATCACATTGGCGAAAAAGGCCATCAAAAAGGCGAAGGTGAGCGCCGGAATTACCAGGTTGCCTCGGGTTTGCAGCTTGTCTGCGATCGCCACAAAGGAGCCATTAAAAAACTTGCCTAGAAAAATCGCCCCCAGCAAAAACCCCGTGGCGCTGATGATCAGGTACACCACATTCATCACATCCACTTCGCCGGTTTTAGCCAGACTGGCCACTACCGCCAGTACGATGATGCCCAGCACATCGTCAATCACCGCCGCCCCGACAATAATTTGACCCTCCGCCGACTTCAGCTGACCAATCTCCGACAGCACCTTCGAGGTAATGCCAATGCTGGTCGCCGTCAGGGCCGCCCCCGCAAAAATCGCCGGAATCGTCGGCACGTGGAACAGCAGCATTAGCCCTGCCGTGCCCAAACCAAAGGGAGCCGCCACCCCCACCACGGCCACGATCGCCGCCTGGTAGCCCACCTTTTGCAGCTCCCGCAGGTCAGACTCCAGACCAATCTCAAACAGCAGAATAATCACCCCCAGCTCGGCCAGCACCGAGACCACCTCGCTCTGGCTGCGAAACACCTCCGCCACGCCTTCAGGGGTGAGCCCGCCCAGCCACTGCAGCAGCCCCATCAGCTGAGAATCCGCTGCGATCGCCCCACTTTCTGGAAACACAATCAGATGTAAGGCCGACGTACCGACCACCACACCGGCTACCAGTTCTCCCAGCACCGGCGGCAGGTCTAACAGCTTAGAAATTTCGCCCCCCAGCTTGCTGGCCACGTAAATGACCACCAGACTGAGCAGCACCCCGGCCAAGACCATCGAGCCGGTGTCGGCCTCTGGGGTCGCCGCCACCAGAGGCGCCATCAATGGAGAGCCCAGCCAGGGCAGCCAGGACGCAGAAACAGCATGAGACAACAACATAGATACCTTCCAACTCAGACGAACACAACAGACTCAATCTTGTTCTGGGGGCAGCACCCAGCGAGCCGGAGGCGGCCCCCAGAGGTATTTCAACAGCGTGTTTTAACCGAGAGCGGGCCATGGGCTAAGAGCAAGCAGACCAGGCTTAGACCGATTGCCCCTGACCTGACCCAAGAAGAGTTCTATGCAAGCAACTTCCCCTCACTGGGCGTTATGCTCGCTAAAACCCTCGATGAACCCCAGGGCAATAGCCCACCCCTATCCAACCCCAGGCATTAGACTGCCGTAGCTCCCGGCTCAGCAACAATACGAGGCGGTTCCAGGCCATCCTGGGCAGCTAGCAGGCGCAGAGCGGCCTGGAGCGCTTCGGTGCGAGTTGCAACCAGGTGCTCAGGGGGCACAAACCGCAGCACGCCCAGCTTTTCGAGCCGACCCATGCTTTTGCCTTGAGCCCCGACCACAAACACCTGCCGGCCAGCATCGCTGGCATCTTGAATGGTGCTCTCGATCGCCAGGGCTGCTGTCACTCCCAGGTGGGGCACATCCTGCAGGTCCACAATCAGCACATCGTGGGCCGCCATGGCGGTCTGCTCTTGGGCAATCGCCCGCGCCACCCCAAAGATCATGGGGCCATTGAGGTGAAACACAAGCACTCGACCATTGGCCTGATCCATCAGCACCTTGTCTTCAGAACTCATGGCAACATCGTCGTCAAAGTCGGTGATGGTGCGCACCTGGTCAGACTGCAGCTTGCTGAGGCGATCGATGGTGAGAATGTTGGCGATAAACACGCCAACGCCCACCGCCACAATCAAATCCACAAACACCGTCAAAAACATCACGCCGTACATGATGGCGGTGCCTTTCCAGGACACCTTGTGGGCGCGCTTTAAGAAGCTCCAGTCCAAAATATCGAAACCAACCTTGACCGCAATACCCGCCAGCACCGCTAGGGGAATCGTTTTGGTCAGCGGTGCTGCCCACACCACCACCACCAGCAAAATGCCCGCCCGCACCAGGCCCGACAGGGCGGTTTTGCCCCCGGCCTGAATGTTGACCACAGTACCCATGGTGGCTCCAGCCCCCGGCATACCGCCAAACAGACCCGACATCATGTTGCCAATACCCTGGCCAATCAGTTCTTTGTTGGCATCACTCTGGGTGCGGGTAATGCTGTCGGCAATCATTGCGGTCAGCAGGGCGTCAATACAGCCCAGCATCCCCAGCACCAGACCATCCACCAGCATGACCCGCAGTTGGTCGGCCTGGAACACAGGCAGTTGAAGCGACGGCAGCCCGGTGGGAATCTCGCCAATCAGGCGCAGCTCGGCCCCGGAAAACACCGTCAGGGCCAGCAGGGTACCGGCCACCAGCACCAGCAGCTGGGGCGGCACCCAGCGACTAAACCGCTTGGGCATGAGAAACAGCACCGCCAGGGCAAAGACCCCTAGGGCTACCTCCGCCGGGTCAAGGGTGCCCACCATCTGAGGCAGGCTGGTGAGGGTGCCGACCACACCGCCCTTGGGGGTGGCGTGGCCCAAAAATGGCCCCAGCTGAAGAATGATCAGAATTATGCCAATGCCCGACATGAAACCCGAAATCACCGGGTAGGGCATCAGGGTCACGTAGCGACCCAGCTTGAGAAAGCCAAAGATAATCTGAAACAGACCCGCCAGCATGGCCACGGTAAAGGCCATGGCCATGCCGTTTTCAGGGTCTGAAGCAATCAGCTGAGCAATGACGGCGGTAAACACCACGGTCATTGGCCCGGTAGGCTCTGAAATCAATGTCGGCGTGCCCCCAAACAGCGCCGCAAAGAAGCCCACAATAACTGCACCGTAAAGACCCGAGGCAGCTCCAGCCCCCGAGGCCACCCCAAAGGCCAGGGCCATAGGAAGGGCAATCACCGCCGCGGTGACGCCTCCAAAAATGTCTCCGCGCACATGGCGGAAGTTAATTCGGTTTGTGATGCCCATCGCCAGCACCTATTTTCCTTTATTGAGTTGGATAAATGATAAAGAGTTTGGCATCGAGAAAAGTCTATGAAAAAACTTTATCACTTCTGCTTCAAAAATCCCATCAGGGATGTAATTGTTTTTTCTAATAGCACTGACAAGGAAGGGTTAGAGCCTCGTTAGCTATGGTTAGAGCCAGGGAACAGATGGACAACTCATCTGCTTCCTGGCTCTAACAGTGCCTTAAGGATTTGAGCCGGTCTAGACGGCGGCGGCCACCTTTTTACGCGGGAAGAAGTGCTTCAGCTGTACCGTCACCAGGGCCGTGACCAGGGTGCCCGCCGCGATCGCCACAATATAGAGCCCTACATTCTCTACAGCGTTGGGTATCGCCAGCACAAAGATGCCGCCGTGGGGAGCCCGCAGGGTGCAGCCAAAGGCCATCGACAGTGCCCCCGTCACCGCCGACCCCGCAATACAGGCGGGCAAAATCCGCAGCGGGTCGTTGGCCGCAAAGGGAATTGCGCCTTCAGTAATAAAGGAAATGCCCAGTACCGAGGCCACCTTGCCCGCCTCCTGCTCTGCCTGATTAAAGTGCTTTTTGGAGACAAAGGTGGCCAGGGCCAGGCCCAGGGGCGGGGTCATACCGGCCGCCATCACCGCCGCCATGGGCGCGTAGCGGTTGGTGGCCAGCAGACCCACCGCAAACGTGTAGGCCGCCTTATTCACCGGACCGCCCATATCCACCGCCATCATCGCGCCGAGAATCAGCCCCAGCAGCACGGCGTTGGTGCCGCTCAGCCCTTC
>DASQNN010000097.1:0-3567 GCA_035644955.1 Nodosilinea sp.
GGTAGTCGCGATCGCATCTTGCCCCACCAGAGCGCCAAAGGTCTGGGGGCGATACTTGTGGTGCAAGGGTTCGTAGGCCATAGCACTAAGATACCTTGCTCACCCCCCTCTCTGGTGCCTGCGCCCGCTTCGATTGCCAGCGGGGGCTGGGCTAGCGGTTACCAGTGCTCTGGAAACTCGATGATCAGAGTTTCGAGTTCGGAGGGGACGCAGTGGGTTGCCCCGCCCCGAGCGGCACACATGCGCGCCTGGGTCTGCTGAGCCAGCGCTTTTACCTGCTCTACCGCCGCCGAAATCTCCTGCCGTCGCTGGCGATCGCTCCGGGGGCAGGGCGGCGGCACCGGCACTGGCACCGGAGCTGAGCTGGCAACCTCAACCTTAACCTTCCCCTGATTGGGGGAGTAGCCCTGAAAATAGGCGAGCGCCAGCCGTCGAAATAGGCCTTTCAGGTGGTCGGGTAGGTCGCGCTCCACCTGGGCTGGTTTTTCGAGCAAATCCACCAACTGCCCCATGGCGTGGGAAATTAGCATATTGTCTTGGCCGCTGGTGGGGTAAACATCCTTATGATCTAGCCAGCAGGCCTCAAAGGCTTCCAGTTCTCGTAGCATCATGGGGTTAACCTTACCGTTAGGGTCGCCGTTAAAGGTAGGTGCACCCTGCCCATGACCTTAATGTCTAAATGTCCAGGAGGGACAATCCGGTCTTATCGTTAGAATGCCCCCTGGGGCCATAAACTCTACAGAGATTCACCCGCAGTTTTAAGGATCACGTAAATCACATGGCAATCATCGAGCGTATTTATACCGATGGCGCTTGTTCGGGCAACCCCGGCCCGGGCGGCTGGGGCACAGTGCTGTATCTGGCCGAGGGCGGGGTTCACGAACTGGGCGGCGGCGAGGCCCAGACTACCAACAACCGCATGGAAATGCAGGCCGCGATCGCGGGCCTGAGCGCCCTGCGCGACAGCGGCCAAACCCAGCCCGTCACCCTCCACACCGATAGCGAGTACGTACTCAAGGGCATCACCCAGTGGATCGCGGGCTGGAAACGGCGGGGCTGGGTCAACTCGGCCAAAAAGCCCGTCCTCAACCGCGACCTGTGGGAGGTTTTAGATGCCTTGACCACCGAGGTCAATCAAACCCTCGATCGCCCGGTTCAGTGGGTCTACGTGCGCGGTCACTCAGGCGATGTGGGCAACGAGCGCTGCGACACCATTGCCCGCGCCTTTGCGGCCAACCGCGCGATCGCCCTGGCCACGGCCGCCCTAGCCCAGCCCTAGCCCAGCCCTAGACAACCCCTACCCCTGGGTCATGGTGGGGCGGCGGGTTGCCGATACTATAAAAGAGCTTGACGACTAAATATATATAGAGTGCTGTCTCCAGCGAGGAATACCGTGCTGCTGTCCAAAGGGTTTGAAATTGAGATGTACACCGGCACCCCGGCCGGGGAAATTGTCGGTCTCTCCGATCGCATTGTGGCCGACCTCAACGGTTTTGTGCGCGAGCCCGACAGCCGCAACGTCGAGTACACCACCCCGCCTCTCTGCCAGTACGAAAAACTGCTGTGCGAGCTGGTGCGCCCTCGCTATGAGCTGCGCCAGTATCTCCGGGGGCTGGGCGACTACACCCTGGTGCCCGGCAGCACTCTAGCCCTGGGGGCCACCGATCGCTTTTTTCGGTCTGACCCCAGCAACCCTTACCACAGCTACATCGAGCAGACCTACGGCACCACTGTCGTCACCGCCAGCGTGCACATCAATATTGGTATTTCAGACCCCGAAATCTTGATGCGGGCCTGTCGCCTGGTACGGGTCGAAGCGCCCCTATACCTGGCCCTGACCGCCTCGTCTCCGTTTTTGGGCGGGCAAGTCACCGGTTCCCACTCCAGTCGCTGGCAGGTGTTTCCTAAAACCCCGGCGCTGGTGCCCCTGTTTACCAGCCACATCCACCACATTCAGTGGATGGAGCAGCAGCTGGCCGCAGGTACCATGCAAAACGTACGCCACCTGTGGTCGTCTGTGCGGCCCAACGGCGATCGCCGTCCCTACAACCTCAACCGCCTAGAGCTGCGGATTTGCGATCTGATCAGCGACCCGGTGGCGCTGCTGGCGGTGGCCGCCCTGCTCGAATCCCGCCTGATTCAGCTCATCCAAAACCCCGACCTCGATCCACTCATCCTGAGCGACTTTCCCGAGGTCAGCCGCAATGATGACCTGGTGGCCCTCACTGATGCCAACGAAACCGCCGCCGCCAAGTACAGTCTGGAGGCCGAGCTGCGCCACTGGCAAGATGGCCGCCCCATTTTGGCTCGGCAGTGGGTGCAGCAGCTCTACGACGAGGTGTGGCCCATTGCTAAAGCCAACGGCATCGGCTGTTTTCTCAGCCCGGTGAAGAAAATTTTGCGGGAGGGCAACGAAGCCCAGCGCTGGCTGAAACAGCATGGGGCTGGGCAGCCAGTATCCCAAGTGGTGCAGGAAGCGATCGCAGAAGTTGCCGCCACGGAAGCCCTGCTGGCCAGAGATCTCTGCGAACCCTGTGCCGCTTGAAGGCGCAGCCAGTTCTCGATCGGCTCTTCAAGGAAAACTATTTCTTATAGGTGAAATAAGGAAAACTTTTTCGACCGGGCCCGGTTTACCCAGTCAATGGGGGATGCTTAGCCAGGGTGGATCTACCGAAAGATATATAAACAAAATCTATATCCCCTAGACATTTTCCCCTTTGCTATAGATAAACCCGGGCTTACCCCCTCAAGCCCCCTGTCCTAGGTCTCGTTTCTATGCCTGCCATCGTTCTAGTCAACCCCCAAATCCCCCCTAATACGGGCAATATAGCCCGCACCTGTGCCGCTACAATCACGCCCCTGCACCTGGTTGGTCCCCTGGGGTTTGACCTCAGCGATCGCGCCCTTAAGCGGGCCGGTTTAGACTACTGGCCCCAAGTCGACCTCACCCTGCACCCCAATTGGGAAACTTTTCAAGCTCAGCAGCGTCAGCAGGGAGGGCGAACCATTGGCTTTAGTACCTCTGGGCGATGTAGTTATACAGACTTGAGCTACCACCCCACCGACTGGCTCCTGTTTGGCAGCGAAACCGAGGGGCTCCCTAAGGACGTGCTGGCCAGCTGTGATGAAACCGCTTACATTCCCATGGACCGCAGCATCGTCCGCAGTCTTAATCTATCGGTCAGCGCTGCTGTTGCCTTATTTGAAGCGCTGCGCCAACTTCAGCTTTAGCCACCCTGCTTGGCCTTTTAACCAAAGCAGCTTCAGGTATGGCTTGGTCTGTACCTCCTGCTAGCCGCCTCTAGCGATCCTTTCCCCGGCATCCTAACTGAGCCCTAATTGGACTGAGGCCAACGATGGTTTTTAAGCCCGTTTTGCCCCAGGTCATAACGGTCAATAGCTATTCAGTAATGCTTTCGTTTGGATCGATCGGCTTCAGTAAGGGGGCCTAAACTCTGGCCTAAACCCCGATTTGCCGGCCTTTTTCCCCAAGATTGGGCCTTGTCAACTTAAATCTGCCTTAAAAAAACGCGTACAAAAAATAAGCGGTTGCCGGAGATACAAAAT
>DASQNN010000098.1:0-3321 GCA_035644955.1 Nodosilinea sp.
CAGACCTTGCAAAAGCAGGGGATTGGGGCCATTCGGGTTTCGGCGGGCGATCGCTTTCAGGCCCTTCAGCCCGACCACTACCAGGTATCGCTAGCCCAGGAGCGTCCCTTCGAGGCGCTGATGGCAGCTCTCCAGTCCCAGCCGGTGGCCCACCTGCTCGTGCTAGCCCCCGAAGCTAGCGACGGTGAGCTGGATTCCCAGGCTATTACCGAGCCGATCCTCCACTGGGTGAAGGAACTGGCCCATCAACCCGACTCAGCCAAACTCTCGCCCAAACTCTGGCCCAAACTCTGGTTAATCACCCAGGGGGCCCAGTCCGTCGATGCTTCAGATGCCGTTACCTCACCCCAGCAGGCCGTGCTGTGGGGGCTGGGCCGCACCCTGCGTCTAGAGCATCCCGAATTTTGGGGCGGCTTGGTAGATCTCCCCAGGGAGGCTGTCGATGCCGCAGAGGATATGCTCCCCTGGCTGGACAATCTGGTGGCCCAGGTAACCAACCCCCAGGGCGAAGATGAGGTTGCCCTACGCCAAGCCCAGACCTGGGTGCCCCGCCTACAGACCCTAGATTTCGTCGCTGCGTCTACTTCTGGAGCCCAGTCCATCCGGGCAGAGGCTACCTATTTAATTACCGGCGGTACCGGTGCTCTGGGCCAGCAACTGGCGGGTTGGTTGGTCGAGCAGGGAGCTCGCCACCTGGTGCTCACCAGCCGTCGGGGCAGCAGCGCCGAGCTAGAAAAAACCCTGGAGCCTCTGCGTCAGGCTGGGGCCACGGTGTGGGTAGAGGCGGTGGACGGGGGCGATCGCGCCGCCCTAACCGCCCTGCTCGATCGCATTCAGCAGCAGCTACCGCCGCTGCGCGGGGTATTCCATGCGGCGGGTGTTGTAGCTGATGGCTTTGTGGCTAATCAGTCTATTGAGCAGTTCCACCGGGTGATGCCCGCCAAACTCCAGGGCGCCTGGCACCTGCACCAGCTCACCCAGACCCTCCCTCTAGACTGGTTCGTGCTGTTCTCGTCGATTACCTCGGTGCTGGGTTCCCCCGGCCAGGGCAATTACGGGGCGGCCAACGCGGGGTTAGACGCCCTGGCTCAGTACCGTCGCCAGCAAGGTCTACCGGCCCTCAGCATTAACTGGGGACCCTGGCAGGGGGCAGGAATGGCCGCCCATCAGAGCGCTACGGCTCTGGCCCAGCGGGGCATGCCCGCCTTGGCAGCACCAGAGGGATTGCGGTGGCTGGGGCGACTGCTGACGACAGAAACCCCGGCAACGGTGGCGATCGCCCAGCTAGATTGGCCCCGCCTGCTGCGCTACCTGCCCACCGATCGCCCCCCAGCAATCGTCTCAGCCTTTGTGGGAGATGACCCGGCTGCGGCTCCGGTGGATACAGCTGCCGTCCCGGTGGCCCAGGCTGAGGCGATCGCACCCTCCCTAGAGCAAATTTTGGCCCAGCCGGAAGCGGAGCGGGTCGCCACCGTGCAGGCCTACCTACAGACCCAGGTGGCTACGGTGATGGGGCTGGCCGGGGCCGTGCCCGTGGATGCGCCCCTGATGGACTTGGGCATCGACTCGCTGATGACCATGGAGCTGCTGACCCTGTGCAAGCAGGACCTGGACTTGGTGCTCTACCCGCGGGAGGTGCTGGCCCATCCCACCGTGGCGGCGCTGGCGGCCTACGTCGCTCGGGAGCTGGTGCGGGTGCATCGCCCGGTCAGCGCTCGGCATGACGCAGGTTTGGTGGCAGCAGAGTTATCAGAAGAGGCGGCCACAGAGCTGCCCAAGAGCCCCTGGCAGGCCCCGGCTCCGCTGGAGCCACTGCCCGCCCGCCGCAACCCGCCGATGGTCTTTTTGCTGTCGGCCCCCCGCTCCGGGTCTACCCTGCTGCGGGTGATGCTGGCGGGCCATCCCGGTCTATTTTGCCCCCCCGAGCTGCACCTGCTGCCTTTCAACACCCTAGAGGCCCAGGGGGCAGCCCTGGGCTACAGCTATCTGCAAGAGGGCCTACAGCGAGCGGTGATGGAACTTTTGCAGGTGAAGGCCGACCAGGCCGAAGCCCTGCTGAGCGAATGGCGCCAGCACCAGACCACCGTGCCAGCGGTCTATGACAAACTCCAGCAAATGACTGATGGGCGGCTGTTGGTCGACAAATCGCCCACCTATAGTCTCAGCTTAGAAACGCTGGAGCGGGCCGAGCAAATGTTTGAGGGGGCCAAATATATTCACCTGGTGCGTCACCCCTACGCGGTGATCGAGTCGTTTGTGCACAACCGCATGTACAAGATTTTTGATCTGGAGCCCGATGACCCCTATCGACTGGCGGAGCAGGTGTGGCAGGCCTGCAACCAAAATATTCGCACCTTTACTAGCGCTCTGGGGGGCGATCGCCATTACACCCTGCGCTACGAAGACCTGGTGGTCGACCCAGAACCGGCCATGCGACAGCTCTGCGCCTTTCTAGAGCTGCCCTTTGACCCGGCGGTGTTGACCCCTTACGAGGGGCGGCGCATGACCGACGGCATCAGCGCCCAGTCCATGGCCGTGGATGATCCCAATTTTCGCCAGCGCAGCCGCATTGAGGCCCACCTGGCCAAAATTTGGCAGGGCATTCAGCTGCCCCATTCCCTGGGGGCCACCAGTCAGACCCTGGCGGCAGAGTTTGACTATCCTCTGCCCCAGGAGCAGGCCATGGCCCCAGCTTCCCCCACCCTGGGGCTAGCGGCGGCGGTATCCCTCTCTCCCAACTACGTGCCCCTGGGGGCCATGCGGGAAGAGGAGGTGTTGCTGCGGGAGCGCCCCTACTACCTGTGCCACTGGGGGCCAGAGAATGGGCCACGGGTACTCTGCCTGCACGGCATTTTAGAGCACGGTGCCGCTTGGGATGGAGTGGCGACGGCCTTAGCCGATCAGGGCTACCACGTGATCGCCCCCGACCTGCGGGGTCACGGCCGCTCGGCCCATGCTGGCCCCGATGGCGGCTATCAACTGCTCGACTTCTTAGGCGATCTCGATCGCCTGACCGCCACTCTAGACACCCCCGTGGTGCTGGTGGGTCATTCTATGGGGGCGGTGCTGGGGGCGATTTTGACCAGCCTGCGGCCCGAGCGGGTGCAGCAGCTGGTGCTGGTGGAACCCGTGGTACCGGCTCCTGGGCCATCCCTGGAGCCTGCCACCCAGCTAGTGGCTCATCTCGATGCCCTAACCCATTCTCCCCCGCCAACCGTGATGGCGTCGGTGGCGGTGGCGGCCCAGCGGTTGCTGGCCCTGAAACCCTACCTGTCGCTGCCCTTGGCCGAGGCTATGGCTCAGCGGTTAACCCAAGCGGTC
>DASQNN010000099.1:0-4026 GCA_035644955.1 Nodosilinea sp.
GCAGCTCACTATTCAGCAGTTTAAACGGTAGCAAAACAGACATCAACCAAAGCTGCCGACCGGATAGGACGCTCAAAGTAGTCTTGAGTATATTCTCGCAGAAGCCGCTCGACTCGCGACCAAAGCTGCTGGCTTTTTCCAACCCCGACAGAGTCTAAGCCAGTGGGCAGGGTAGAGATGATGTCAGGCTTGCTTAATTGTTGTAACAAAGCCACGTCGGTAGCGGTGAGCAGCACTGGGTGATTCTTGTCCTGGTGGCACTGATTCTGGCCCTGGCCCCTGGCCTGACCAAAGGAGCCTGGGGCCTCTGCCAGCTGAGGGGTGGCGGCAAGCTGCACCAAACCGCCGGCTTCTGCACTAAACTCCACTCGCCAGGCGGGGTCAAGCAAGTTGGGCACAATGTCAACCCGACTGCGGGTGCAGCGGTGTACTTCGGGGGCCACCCCCGCTAGGGCCAGCAGGTGGTACAGCCCGTGGCAAAGGGCGGCCAGCAGCGCCCCAGGGGAGGCGGTTTCAATCCGCTCTAGGTGCTCGACTAGGACGTGAAATAGTTCACTCTGAGGGCAGTCACTCAAGGCCATCAGCAGCACCACCTCCGCCAGGTACTGACTGGCGGTCAGCCGCCCCAAATGCCGACTCAGCCCCGGAAATGTACGCAGGGTTTCGGCCTGAATGAGCTTGTCGAGCCGCTTGCCTTTGACCACCAGGCATTCATTAATAACAAATAGATCGCTGCGCCCCCCCAGCCGCGACTGGTGCTTGCGCGACCCCGGTGCCACCGCCCGCACTAACCCAACATCGGGGGTGAGAATGGTGAGCAGGCGATCGGTCTCGCCCAGGGGGATGGCTTTTAAGTTAATGCCAGTGGCTTTGTAGGTTTGGCTCATGGGGTGGCGACAGGGCTAGAGCCTTAGCATAACGCTCTCAACGGCAATGGCTGAGGATCCAAAGGCTACCGGGGTAAACGGGCCTCTGCAAAAAAGCCTTAAGATCAGCCTTACCATCTGTGAGCAACCCAATGGACTCCCCAATGGACTCAACGCGCTACACCCGTGGGCAAGAGGCACTCGCTCGAATTCATGGCCACATCGGCGAAGGGGTTATGAACGCCCTGGGGGATATCGCCCCCGACTTTGCCCGGTTGATTGTTGAGTTTCCCTACGGAGATATTTACTCGCGCGAGGGCCTATCGCCCAAAGAGCGCCAAATCGCCACGATCGCATCCCTCGTCACCCTCGGCAACGCCCCGGCCGAACTAAAAGCCCACATCCAGGGCAGCCTGAATGTGGGCTGTACCGAAGCAGAAATTGTTGAGGTGATCATGCAAATGGCGGTTTATGCCGGGTTTCCGGCCGCAGTCAACGCGCTGCTGGTGGCCAAAGATGTGTTTGCCGAGCTGGATAAACCGGCTCCAGATTGAGCAGCAAAACCACCCCAGTCTTTTTAAGGACTACAGGGCCAGTTAGACTGGGTATTCAGAGGGGATACTGAAGCCGAATTTAGCATCACCGATCGGCCCCTGAGACACTTCCACCGAAAACCTTCCTACCCCCTGCGCAAAGAAGAGGCGGATGGGGTAAGTTTATGCCTGTGGTTTGGTCGGAAGGTGTTATGGGTTATCGGCGTTTCTTGACCGGGCTGGGCCTGGGTTTAGTGCTCAGCGTGTGCATCGCCTGCTCCCAACGGGTGCTGCTGTCGGAATCAGCTGCCCCCAACTCTGCCCCCACCGTTGCCGATGAAGTGGCCGAGGCCATTTCCCCTAGCCAGGCGCGGGAAGGCTCGATGGTGGCTTCAGAACCGACTGCCCCAGCCGCCCCAGAGCTGTCTGCCGCAGCCCAGGCCTGGGTAGCCAGCGCACCGGGGGGCATGGTCAATCCGCCCCGCAAAGACGTGCGCCTGGTGGTGATTAGCGATCTCAACAGTGCCTACGGCTCTACCGACTACGACCCCGAGGTCGATAAGGCGATCGCGCTGCTGCCCTTTTGGCAACCCGACCTGGTGGTGTGCGGCGGCGACATGGTAGCCGGGCAAAAACCCTCCCTCACAACCGCGCAAATTAACGCCATGTGGCAGGCCTTTGACGACCACGTCGCGGCCCCCCTGCGCGAGCAAAGCCTGCCCTTTGGCTTCACCATCGGCAACCACGATGCCTCCGGGGCGAGGGACAGCAACAACAATTTCCTCTTTCAGCAAGAGCGCGACCTGGCCACAGCCTACTGGACGACCCCAGAGCATAGCCCTGGAGTTAACTTTATCGATCGCGACGAGTTTCCGTTCTACTACACCTTTGAGCACCAGGGCATTTTCTTTATGGCCTGGGATGGCTCGTCGAGCCGTATCCCGGCTGACAAACTAGCCTGGGTAGAACAAGCGCTGGCCAGCGAGGCCGCCCAGCAGGCCAAGGCGCGTATTTTGATCAGCCACCTGCCCCTCTACGGTGTAGCGGTGGGGCGCGACAAACCCGGCGAGGTGCTAGACAACGCCGACCAGCTCCGCAGCCTGCTGGAGCGCTACAACGTACACACCTACATCAGCGGCCACCAGCACGCCTACTACCCCGGCCATCGGGGCAACCTCCAGCTCCTGCACATGGGCATTTTAGGCTCTGGCCCCCGCCCGCTGATCGACAGCAACCGGCCCCCCTGGAAGGCTCTCACAGTGGTCGATTTTGACTTTAACAGCCCAGACCTGACCACCTACACCACCTACGACATCCAAACCCTGCGCACCGTTGACTACGCCGATTTGCCTCGGTTTTTGGCCGGGCACAACGGCGTTGTGCTGCGGCGAGATGTCGGCTACGACGAGCTGGCCCCCGACGAAAAATCGTTTTGCCAACAGCGCCTCGGTGCTGCCCTTTGCACCGGCAATCTGCCCTTCCCCCGACCCAAGACCTATACCGCTTAGGCTCCGCTAAAACACAGCAGTTACCCCGTTTACCCTTAGGGGCGTTCGGGGTTAGATTTTGGCTGCGCCCAGCCCTTCAGGCCAGAATGGTCAGCTAGTTTTGTGTTATGCTGTGACGCATATTTGGGCACAATTGCCCAAACTCGACTGTCTGTATACTCTTATGCTGGCAGTTTTTTGATGACCATTGCTGCTTAGCAGCCTTAACGACTTTGCCTGGAGCAATGGGAGGTGGCTCAAACGTTCCAGGGCAACCCAACCGAATTTTTGCGGGTCTACGACCTGCCTATCCCAAGTCCAGCTCGGGATCTGGAGTTTTACCGCAGGTAAAACTCCACTTCTGGACTTGGATTTGGTTTATCACTTGGTTCACTAGTTCATACCCAAGGAGTAAAGAAGCTATTTCGTATGACTCAAGTCGTTGTAGGTGAAAACGAGGGCATTGAATCAGCCCTGCGCCGCTTTAAGCGGCAGGTCTCCAAGGCAGGGGTTTTTTCAGAAGTTAAGCGTCGTCGCCACTTCGAGACGCCCCAGGAAAAGCGCAAGCGCAAAGCCGTCGCCCGTCGCAAGAAGCGCTTCCGCTAAACCATCTTTAGACCGGAACTTAGACAAAATAAAGGGCCTCTAGACTCTGTTACTAAAGGCTACTGGGTCAAAACCACCCGTAGGGATGCCGTTCAGCGGCATCCCTTTTTTATCGGGTTCTCTGGCTTCTATTGCAGATGGCCCCTTGAGTTAGGACAGGTTCAACGTAGGGGCAGTGCAGTGCAGTGCAATGCCCTACAGAGAATTTCGCCTATCAAAGTGTCTTAACTAAATCACCTACTGCAATACCCAGCGGAGTCTTGCCCTAGGGTTAGCCGTTACTCTTCAGCGTTGGCATTTACCAGGGTTAGCAGGGGGCCAATTTGCTCCTGCCCGCTGACCGCCAGCTCGCTATGGCACAGCACCACTCGCTCCGTTACCCGGCCCAGCAGGTCGCGCAAAATTCGCTCCGGGCGATCGCGGTGGAGCGCTTCAATATCCTCGGTGCGCCAGGGTCGCCCCCGATAGGTGCTCAAAAATATGGGATACCCAAACAGCAAATCCTCGGTGCCTCCCAACCACCGGGGGGAGCCA
>DASQNN010000100.1:0-2117 GCA_035644955.1 Nodosilinea sp.
GGCTACAACCCCTACGGCATGAATAACCTCGCGGTTTGGTCCTGGATGTTCCTCTTTGGACACCTGGTCTGGGCCACCGGCTTCATGTTCTTGATCTCCTGGCGCGGCTACTGGCAAGAGCTGATTGAAACTCTGGTCTGGGCCCACGAGCGCACTCCCCTGGCGAACCTGGTTCGCTGGAAGGACAAGCCCGTTGCCATGTCGATCATTCAGGGTCGAGTGGTGGGTCTGGCTCACTTTACCGTGGGCTACATCCTCACCTACGCGGCTTTCCTGATAGCCTCAACCTCGGCTCGCTTTGGCTAAGTTAGGCTAATTAGGTAAACCCTTCAAAACTCCTCGGCGCTTTGCTCCGGGGAGTTTTGTTTTGTGGCACTTGTACTACGCTCCATTGTCCTCAAGGGTAAGCTAAAGGAAAGTCATGCCGAGACAGCCATGAATGCTGAGAAGATTCGACTAATTCAACACATCGACCGCCTGCCAGACTCATTGATCAAGCCAGTCTTCGATTTTGTGGATTTTCTATTGTGGAGGCAAAAAGCTGGCTCGGAGGATATAACTTTGACCAAAAATGCCCCTAATGCAGAAGATTTGGCTTGGCTCAGCTCCGATCTCTCGAACTTGGCTGCTTATGAGCCCTATGAATGGGCCGCGGGAGAACTGGAGGAAGGCAAGCCTGTGATATATGTTCCTGGCAAAGGTCTCGTTGTTGAAGAATGACTGAACGAGTATTGCAACATGGGGATGTTGTTACAGTTGCTTTTCCTGAGCAAATCCCCCAAGGGCGTGAGCAGGAAGGTTATCGCCCAGCCATTATCGTAGGAGTGCCCGAAAGGATCGGTATACCAAGATTCAGGCTTGTAGTTGTAGTGCCGATGACTACGGATAAGGGAATGCCTTGGGCAACGAATGCTCCTGCGCTTTATCCCAGATTCCCAGGAGGAACAGTTGGCTTGCCGTCTGCTTCTATTGCCCTGCTTGATCAGGTGAGATCGGTTGATGTCATCAGAATAATTAGGTATCGTGGAACCCTTACACCCGGTCAATATGCAGTCGTTGAGGACGGTTTACTTCAGCTGTTGACGCTTGTAAAGAAAGGCTAATGGAAACCACCAATGCAGACCGAGATATCGTGAAGCAGGTGATTGAGCGCTGCGCTAAGTTGGTACCATCTCATGGAGAGAGTCGCCTAGATACAGTCTTTAATGACAGGTTTTATATCGGCAATTTTCCATATTTCAGCAGAGTCGCGCCCAAAGTAAAAGCGATATGAGTTTTTAAAAGTTTTAGATCCTTTGTCATTTCTAATCACGTTTTTTTAAGATTGAGAGTTTCAGTTATCTCCAAACTGTTGAACAGCGCTTGAAGCAGTGGATAAATTATTAGGAATTGCAGAGGCTTCCTGAGAAGGTTCTAATCTTTCAGCAACCACTTTTGGACTAGACGATTCACCATCGCTGATGCTATTTTCTGATGGAGTCGGAAGACCAGTGCCAGTGGATCGGGTTAGCTAAGGCGTTTGCAATAAATTATCGCACCGCGATCGACTGGGCCAAGTCTTCGGGGCTGAGGTGGTCGTTGAGAATTTCGCCATCTTTGAACCAGACAATGCGCTGACTGGCACGGGCTACATCGGGCTCGTGGGTAACCATGACTACGGTAATGCCCGCCGCGTGGAGATCGGCAAAGATGCCTAACACGTCGTCGGTGGTGTGGGTGTCGAGGGCACCCGTAGGTTCGTCGGCCAATAAGAGTAGCGGATTGTTGACGATCGCCCGCGCGATCGCCACCCGCTGCTGCTGCCCGCCCGAGAGCTGGGTGGGCTTGTTGTTGAGGCGATCGCCCAGCCCCACCCGCTCCAGCGCTGTGATCGCTCGCTGGCGGCGCTGGTCACTGCGTACCCCTGAGTAGATCATCGGCAGCTCCACATTCTCCCGCGCCGAAAGCTGGGGCAGTAGGTGAAACTGCTGAAACACAAAGCCAATTTTCTGGTTGCGAATGTGGGCCAGCTCATCGTCTTCTAGAGTGGCCACGTTCTGGCTGTCAAAGAAATATTGCCCGGCGGTGGGGCGATCGAGGCAGCCGATCATGTTCATGGCGGTAGATTTGCCCGAACC
>DASQNN010000101.1:0-4170 GCA_035644955.1 Nodosilinea sp.
CGATGACCTACCCATGGATGACCCCGCCACCTACAAGCTGCTAGAGCGCGGCGACCTGGGCGGCGTCTTCCAGCTAGAGTCTTCCGGCATGCGCCAGATTGTGAAGGACCTCAAACCCTCCGGCCTAGAAGATATTTCCTCGGTGCTGGCCCTATATCGGCCGGGGCCGCTGGATGCGGGGCTAATTCCCAAATTCATCAACCGCAAGCACGGACGCGAAAAAATTGACTTTGCCGACGAAATTCTGAAGCCGATTCTCAGCGAAACCTACGGCATCATGGTCTATCAGGAGCAGATCATGAAAATTGCCCAGGATATGGGCGGCTACTCCTTGGGCCAAGCCGACCTGCTACGGCGGGCCATGGGTAAAAAGAAAATGTCGGAAATGCTCAAGCACCAAGAAAACTTCGTTAATGGCGCAATGGGGAAAGGCGTCGCCAAGAAGGTAGCGACGGAACTCTGGGACCAGATGGTGAAGTTTGCCGAGTACTGCCTCAGCGCCGACACCGAACTGCTGACGCTGGAATATGGCCCCCTCACCATTGGCGAAATTGTCGCTAAACGCATCCCCTGCTCTGTGTTCAGCGTGGATGAGAGCGGCTATGTGTACACCCAGCCCGTGGCCCAATGGCACGATCGCGGCCAGCAGGAGGTGTTTGAATACCACCTTGACGACGGCACCACGATTCGCGCTACCGCTGACCACCAGTTTATGACCGAGACTGGGGACATGATGGCGCTCGACGAAATCTTTCAGCGCGGGCTAGAGTTGAAGCAGATGGAAGCCCAATGGCCCAAAGTGCTGCGATGCGCGTGACAGAAAACTGCCTATTGTAGCCGATCATTTTCTTGAGTTTTGAAAGCGTAGCGCAGCCAATTTTTGAGAAGACACTGTGGGTAAGAATAAGGAGTATCGTAAGCAACTAGAAGGGCACAGACGAGCATTAGCTGAGCACCTTGACAAGATTGCCCAAGAGCAAGCAAAGCCCTCCACATTGCAAGATCAAGGATTGATAGGTCATTGGGAGAAAACTGTAGCGAACTGTCGACAACAAATTGCCAAGCTCGAAAGGAGACTTAATCTATGACGCAAGCTATCTCGCAGTTGTCATTAACTCGACTCAAACGATATTTGGCTGAGTATCGGCCTCAGCTTGAGAAGGCAATTATGGCAATTCAAATCCTTGAAGCCCCGAATTCTGTTTCTGACGAAGAAGCCTTCACCCAGGCTTTAGCGGATCTCCATGTGTGTGCCACTGTTCTAGAGTCTTACTCTGAAGGAATGGTGGATGCGATCGACCAATTTACCGAGGAGCAACCAGATTAGGATGAAGCGAGATTTAGAACTTATAAGAGCGATCTTACTAAGGGTTGAGGAAACTCCTGTTGGGAAATCGCTTAGTTCACCTTTCAAAGTGGACGGTTATGGTGATGATATTATTGCTGCGTCGAAATTCCAATAGAGCTGACTCAATTTCAGCTACCGCAGGCCGTGCAAGATCGCCTGCAATTGCTTCTAGACCGCCAAGATCAAGGGCAGGAGCTTTCTCCATCCGAAACAAAAGAAGCTGAAGGATTGGTTGAACTGGCAGAGTTCTTGTCTTTGCTGCGTTTGCGCTCAACGCGGGTGATGAAGCAAGCCTAAACGACAACGATTCCAGCATCTCTACGCCGATTCGTTATTCAACGAGCCTGCGATCGTTGTGAATATTGTGTAATATCACAACTGGGCCAAGTGGCCACCTTTCACGTCGATCATGGGGTTCCTACCATGGCAGGTGGAAAAACGACTGAGACAAACCTTAGCGCTTGCCTGTGTTTCTTACTCGCTTTGGAAGGGATCGCATTACTTCTCAGAGTTGTCTTGTAGGACGATAGCAGAACGATTCGTGCCACCACCAACCAGCAATTTATGACAGAAACGCGGGACATTTAAGCGTTTTAACAGGGATGTTGGCTGTTGATGCTACTAGCGGCGACGATCGATCAAAATAACGTAGTAGAGAAGGTTGAGGAACGCAGTAAAAGCTGTGGCCACATAGGTGAGGGCGGCGGCGCTGAGCACGGCTCGGGCCCCTTTGTTTTCTTCGCCCTGAAGAATGCCCAGCTCGTTTACCAGTCGTAGAGCGCGGTGCGAGGCGTCAAACTCTACGGGCAAAGTGACGATGTGAAACAGTAGAGCTGTGGCAAAGAAAATCACTCCCAGCCAGGCCAGGTTCAAGACGTTTAAAAGTAGCCCGATCATAATCAGAACTGGCCCCAGGCGGGAGCCTAGATTGAATACAGGCACCAGCGCCGCCCGCAGGTTCATGAACTTGTAGCCCTCTACGTCTTGCAGCACGTGGCCGCACTCGTGGGCCGCCACCGCCGCTGCCGATAGCGAACCCGATCCGTAGATGCCCTGGGAGAGGCGCACGGCCTTTGCCCTGGGGTCGTAGTGGTCAGTAAGTTCTCCAGCGATGGGCTCTACTTTGATGTTGCGTACGCCCTTTTTAACCAAAATGGTTTGGGCGACCTGGGCCCCGGTCATACCCATGGCAGACGGCACCTTGGCATACTTGCGATAGGTGCCTTTAACCTTACCTTGCGCCCAAAAGGTAAGGATGGCGGTAGGGATGGCAACTAGCAGGATGTAAATAGGGTCGAAGAACATGACCAGGGCCAGGGGTAAGATCGACTAGCAAAACTATTTTGCGGATCATAGCAGCCCAGCTATAAGGATCCTCTAAGTTTTAGGTGCGCCTAAGGATTGGGGAGGTGAAGGAGTAGGGGGTAGGAAGTAGGGGTGAGGCGTAGGGAAATTCACTCGATACCTATCTACCTCACCTCACCTCTCCTACCTCCCCTACCCATCCACTCCCTACCCCTCACCTCCCTCACCTCCCTTTCTGGTAGGCGTGGTAGAGGGCTTCTAAGAACGTATCAGTGGTCATTTCGGTGGGTAGGGTGTCGAGCTTGAGCTGGTCCTTGAAACGGCGGGCCAGCTGATCACTAACCAGGGTTTTGGCTTTAGGGCTCATGGCCTGCCGCCGCTGCAAAAACTCGCGTACGGTGGCGCAGTCGTCGGGGGAGAGGCGGGTGATATCGACTAGGGCCAGCAGATCGGTGCCGATCGCCTGCGATCGCTCTGATACGTTAATCTCGCTGCTGGTGGCCGAGTCGGCCTGCACCACCAGCGTGCCCGCTAACCAGTCGCCAACGCGCTTCTCGGTTTTGCTCAGCAAGACGCAAAAGAAGCCGATGAAGAGAATGTCGTCGATGGGCCGCAGCAGCGATCGCAGGGTGGCCTGGGGCAGGCGCTCGGGCTGCCCGTCATCGCGAATTACGCGGATTTTGGCGTAGCGCTTGCCGGGGGTCTGGCCGTACCACCAAGTCTCAAACAGGACAAAGTAGCCGATGTAGAGGGCAAAGGCAAGGACGGCTGCGATCGCCGTTATCCACAGCTGCACCGTCTCGCTCGGAATTGTGAGCACTGTCTCCATCGCCAGCAGCCGCACCAGCAAAAAACTGTAGGCGATCGCCAGCCCCACCAGCCCTGCCCCCAGACATAGGTAGTCGAGGGTGAGGGCCACCGCCCGACTGCCTACCCCGGCCAGCACAAACTCTAGCTCAACGCTCTCGGGGGTGCGAATGGTGACGGTGTTGAAGAGGGGCATTGGGAGGTCGAAAACCTACAGGTCAGGATCAAGACTTTGGTCATTATCGTGGCGCAGAGACAGATCGAGGCCTTCGCGGCGGCTGCGTAAGTCGTAATAAAGCACGCCTTTAACGGCTTGCCACAGGGGTAGTACCACCATGCTGCCCACCAGGCTGAGTACCAGACTGAGCAAGGCTGTAATGCCATAGACAGCGCCATCGGCGGGGAGCAGCTCCAGCAAAAGGCTGGGAATGTAGTTGGTAACCGAGAGAATGGGCAGCTGAATTAAAAATGTGGCCAGAAAGACCACCTGAATCCGCACAATGGCGGCCTGGGTTAGTTCCCAACTGCGGCCCATGCTGCCACCGGCGGTGTGCTGGGGCTCGATAGCTAGCACAACCTCAGCAATAAACAGCCGCGAGGCCACCCAAATCAGCGCGATGAGCAAAACGCCCAGGCCGATCAGCACCCCCAAAAAAACACCCATTACAGAGCCAACCGTTTGGTCGATTAGCGCGGACAAAATGCCCGCT
>DASQNN010000102.1:0-9528 GCA_035644955.1 Nodosilinea sp.
CCCAGGTCTACGGTATAAATCCGGCTGCGATCGCCCTCGTTGACGCTCCACAGGGACTGGGTGGGGGTGCGCGGCACCACTCCTGTCGGGCGAGGCAGACCGGCCATGCGGTTAATAGTGCGGCCCTCGTCGTTAACCAGCGTAAACTCTCCCTCCTGGCTGAGCAGCCCGTAGCCTACCGCCGTTTCAAAGAGCCAGCGGGGGGCTATATCCACCCGGTAGCGCAAAATTCTAAAGGGCATCAAATCGACAACCAGCACTGCGTTAGGGCAGTTTTCCTCCAGGGCCAGGTAGCGATAGGGGTGGCTGGTGGCCACCAGGTTATAGATCGGCACCGCGGCTGAAATCGCCCCTAGGTAAGTGCCCCGACGGGTTACGCCGTGGAACAGCGTGCGACTGCCCCGGCGCATGACCAGCGCCCCGTGGCGGTTGTCTAGGGCGAGGAGGGCTATCAGCCTATCCCCCGGCTGGGTAGGAAGCGTTGCCGTTCGAGGAGCCGATATTTTGACGGCCTGCCCCGGCGGCATTGTGAGCTGGCGCAGGGCTACAGTCCATGACTCTTGGGCCGACTGCGTAGCTGTAGCAAACCAGCGTCCATTGGGTGCAACCGCTACCCCATCGGGGTGGGTGCCCTGGGCAATGCAGCCCAGACCGTGGGTGATCGACAGCAGGTGCAGCGACTCGGTGGTGACCAATACGCCGCCCTGGGGAGTAGGCAAAAACCGCTGCACCGGGGCCGACAGCGCAAAGCCCTGGCTATTTCTAGGCGCAGCCATGCCCTCCTTGGCCCAGTGGTAAAACCACACCCGCTGCTGGCTACAGGTCACCACCAGGTGGCCCTGGTGGGGCAGCGGCACCAGCCCCATGACCGCCGTGGGATGGGGCAGGGGCACAAAGGCTAGATCGGGGGCCAGGTCAATTTCGGGCAGCACCTTGGGGCAGGCGGGCTGAGCCAGCAGCCCTTGAGATTGGTAGATCTCATAAACCGCCCTCAGGTCGGTGCCCATGTCGCGGGCAGTGGCGTAGCGCTTGGGCAGCAGCTTTTGCAGCGCCTTGCGCAGCACCCGGCTAAAGGAGTCTGGCACTTGGGTAGGTACCACCGGGTGGCGGTTTAGATGGGCCACCATCAGCTCCATAGGGGTGCCCGAGAAGGGGCGCTGGCCCAGCAGCAGCTCGTACAAAATAATACCCACCGCGTAGAGATCGGCGGCAGGGGGGTGCTGGTTATAGAACCGCTCTGGGGCCATGTAGGCCGGCGAACCGGTGTGGCCCATGTCGGCCTGTTTGACCTCCTGGCTCAGACGGGCAATGCCCAGGTCAGACACCCGGGCTACCCAGCCGCCGGGGGTCAGCTCCATGAGAATGTTTTCGGGTTTGATATCGCAGTGCACGATGCCCTGGTGGTGGGCGCACTCCAGGGCGGCCAGAATATCGAGGACAAAGCCCAGCGCCTCCTGCACCGTGAGTTCAGTGTCGCTTTCGAGCAGCGATCGCAGGGTGTTGCCCTCGCAGTAGTCAAGCACCAGCTGTCGCCCGCTGACCGAATGCTCTAGAGCGTGGCAGGTGACAATGCTGGGGTGCTCAAGGCTGATTAAAAACCGCAGCTCTCGCAAGAACTTGTGGGTGGGAAACCGATCTTTGTGGAGATCTTTAATCGCCACCAGCTCCCCGGTTTTGCGGTGAATGGCGCAGTAAACTCGACCAAACTGCCCTTGACCTACCAGCCCTAAAATGCGATACTGCGACCGTCTGATTTGCCGGGTTAGGGCCACCGTTTAGTTACCCCTGCTGCATAAGGGTTTGCATAATCGCCTGGTGGGCCTGGCCGCTAGCAACCATCGCCTCTACCGCCTGAAGCCGGCTGCCTAGACCCAGAACAAAGCGGTTGCAGTCGTCGCCCTTGGCAGTGCAGCTGGTTTGCATGCAGCGCAGCTCGCGCCCGGTGAGCTGGGTAAAGAAAATTTCCAAAATGCCGCGCTCAAGGTCGCCCGCGGGCTTCTGGCCCTGGGGGGCAGCAGCGGTAAAGGGCGAATGCCAGATTTCGATGCCCAAAAAGCCGCGATCGCGGTAGGTGATATCCAAATGAATTTGGCCCCAGCCGTGGGTCTTCCAGCACTGCTGCAGCGACTGCAAAAACTCAGCCATCGACAGGTTGGCGAGGGGCTGCTTGTAGTAGTCGGCCAGCTCTTCGCAAAAGCGGGCGTAGAAGTTTTTGCCCCACCAGCGGCCACAGTTGTAGAGCACCAGCCGCGACGCCTGACCGGTTTCTTTCTCTAGCCCAGAATAGATGGCCTGCAGCAGCGGGTCAGGAATAGCCAGCAGGCGATCGCCGCGCCGGTTTTCGAGCAGCCCCAGTTCAGTCGACCCCCGCACGTAGAGATCCTGGGCAAAGTAGTTGCCGGGCAGCCGGCCATCGGTGAGTAAATCGGCAACAGAAACCATAGGTAACGTCCTTCACAGGCTAGTGGTGATGGTGGTCAGACCCGCTGACAGCGGCGGGACGGGGGCAACCCCCAAAAGTTAAACCGCTCTCAAGACCCGCTGCCCCTAGAGCAACCCGGCCAGGGTAACGGTCTCGCGAGTATTGAGCATCAGGCTTCGAGCCGTTTCAAGGCTGGGTTTGAGCAGGCCGAGCTGAGCGGGCGAAAACACCTTGCCCAACTGCTGCTGTAGCAGCTGAAAGAGCTGCTGGTCAACCGCCTGGGTCTCGTAGGCTTTAACCATCTCGGGCAGCCAGCCCTGCAGACGGTCTTCCACAAAGCCATCGTCGTCGAGCAGCATGGCCATGGCGGCGTAGCGCAGCACCATCAGCCCGTTGCGCACGCTGCGCTCAACCAGCGGCTCGGGGTGGCCGGCCTGCTGCTGTAGGGCATCGGCAATGGGCTGCATAATCGCAATTTCCTGGTCGCGCAGGGTGCGGTAGACCGCCATCCGCTCCGGAATCGAGCTGACGTACTGGCTCAGGGTACTGAGGTCGCTAGCATCGAGGTATTGCTTGTCGGGCGCGTCAAACAGGGCGTCTAGCTTAAAAGTCATGGCAAAATCCTCTGGAGATCAGGGTCAGGGTGGCGTGGGCGACCAGGGGTCAATGGCCCTAAGGGCCAGTCCTGGGCAATAGCTAGGGCTAACCAAATAGATCAGAGAACCCGTCTAGGGTCAAGTCGAGGTCAGAGTCGGCAGGGGTGGCCGGAGCCGCTTCCATCGGGGCAATGGGTACTCCAATGGTGGGTTGACCGTCCCAGGCGATGTTCTGAAAGAAATCGCCGACGGTCATGGTCATGGCCGATTCTGAGCGGCTTGCAACCCCTAGCCCAGGGGCTGCAAGGGCGACCCGCCCGTCCCAGACCACCGCTTCAAAGAAAGCCTGCACCGTTTCTTTCAGCCAGGGCTGAGGCGTCTCAGGCTCTAGGGAAAACGCGTTCATTGGCCACCTTCCCCAGCTCGCAGGCGCTTCTCAATATCGCGGGCGTTGGCTCCTTCGTTCATCCAAAAGGAGGCGGCATCGATGCGCTCACGGCTGCCCAGCAAAAACTTGCAGTAGGTCTCGCCCATGGAGTAGCACTGAATTTCAATGCAGCTGAGCTGCTTGCGTACCATCTCGGTAAAGAAGCCTGCAAACAGACCGGCGTAGAGGTGGCACACGGGCTTGCCCACATCGCCCAGGGTGCGAGCCACGGCGGAGTCAAACACGTTGATAAACATAAAGCCCTGTTTGCGATCGCTCATGTCGACCTCCCAGCGGCCCCAGCCCTGGGAAACGAAGGGCCACCACCAGGTTTCGAGCAAAAACATCAGGTTGGCTCGACGGGGGCTCATGGCAAACTCGCGCTCAAACCAGGCTTCAAATATCAGCGAGTCGTGTTTGCCCCACTCCAGCCCGACGGTGTACATAATGGCGGCCGAGGCATCGCCGACCTCTTCTTGCAGCCCCTCAAGCAGGCCAATGATGAAATCCTCGCTGGTGAGCACGTTGCGGGTGTCGTTCCAGTCGGTAATGGTGCCGTATTCACCATTGAATTGAAAGAAATCCCGCAGGGCATAGTGGTTATGCTTTTTAGGAAATTTTTTGTGCAGACGGTGGGCGCTTTCTGTGGTCATAACCATGATTTAACAGGCCTTGTAAGACTGTCTTCGGTGATAGTTGTAATGTGCCCAAGCCCACGCAGAATTAACAGCAGGGCTAAATAGTTACGGTATTCGTCAACCCCCCATCCCGATCTACAACAGCTAGAGAAAGGACAGGTTGGCCCATCGGCTCCCTGTTCTACGCGATACAAAACGTAGTAATACGGAATAGTTCATCCCGATTCTGAGTCATTCTGGTCTGGGGATAACTTGTGTCTTGCCAAGGGGAATCTCACGGTCGCGCAGCCAGCCGAGATCTCTTCCCTACTTTTAACAGGCTGGGAATAGGTTTATCTATAGCTGCTTGTTTATTTTTCACCCTATGCCCAGGCAGCGGCAATTCTCAGCCTGGGCAGGTTGGATGGGTAAGGCGGCTAACCTAACCTGGGCGGCAAGCCGTTTGACCTAGTCAGACTCGCTCAGGACGACCCGGCTTAGCTCTAGAATGGGCAAAAATAATCTTAGTTCTTGGGCGTTGAGGTACTGGCTGACCACTTCCTGCATGGCTGTGTAGGTGAGCTTGCAGCTCTCCTGGGCCCCAAACGCTCGCATAATGGTTTGAAACCAGCTCAGCAAACTTTCTTTGAAACGCTCCGGATCATCGAGCAGCAGAGCGATGGCGCTATAGCGTATTATCCGCACCGTGTCTCGCTGCCATTTGGCTGCCAGGTCTTGCCCTCCCACCTGGAACAGGTCGGGTTTTTGGGCCTTGAGCCGGGTCAAAACCTGGGCAATGATTTGCGGCTCAGCCGCCTGAATTTTTTGGTAGGCCCGCAGTCGAGTGCTCACTGTTGATAAATACTGCTGAAAAAACATCAGCTCCTGATCCGTGGCGTAGCGCCCATCGGTAGCCTGCACAAGGGCCTGAACGTTGGTGAGCATGGGGCTGAGTCTCCTGGAAGTTAAAGTTTGGGGGATAGGGTTAATGTTCCCAATATTGTTGCGAAATGTAAACAATATTGCTGCCAAAAATTAAGGAACGGCTGGCTGATCAGACTTTCGTCCGCCAGACGGTCTTTTGGCTGCCTGCGATCGCTTCGCTTAAGCGGCCCTAGGGTGCCTTTAAGATAGTGTGGATCCGGTTTTGGGCTCTGCAATAAAACTTAAACCCTCTACTGCCGTGAGACTCGAAGACTCGTAGTAATCTGGTGGACATGGAATAACCCCTATCCAAGTCTGGCCACGGGCTTTCTGCGATTAGCCTGGGCTGGGGTTTGGCCTGGGCAAGCTGCCATTAATATTGATTTTTCAAGAGGGCATTGTTCATGGTTCAACGTGGTTCTAAAGTTCGGATTCTCCGCAAAGAATCTTACTGGTTTCGGGAAGTTGGTACCGTTGCCACCATTGACCAAAGCGGCATCAAATACCCCGCGGTAGTGCGCTTTGACAAGGTAAATTACGCTGGCATTAACACCAACAACTATGCGCTCGCTGAGCTGCAAGAGGTGGAAGCCCCCAAGGCCGCCGCTAAAAAGGCTGCCTCCTAGGTTTTCGAGCCTAGAGGTTGACCAACTGACTTACCCCTGCCCTGGTGCGTGTGCCGCTGGTTCTAGGCACCGATCTGGCTGTGGAGTATGTGACAGACAAGACCTGTGCTTCAGCACGGGTCTTTGTTGTTTTGGGCCCGCTGCCTAGCTTTACTCTCCGCTATAGTGCAGAGACACACCGTAATGGGGGCAGAGGCCCAGGGCGAGGCTGTGCCAGAACTACCTGAAGTTGAAACCGTGCGGCGGGGCCTAGCGCGGGTAACGCCGGGCCACCGACTGGAGGGGGGCCAGGTGCTGCTGGCCCGGGCGATCGCCCATCCCACCGCTGAGGCTGATTTTTTGGCGGGCATCACCGGCTCTACCCTAAGCGCCTGGCATCGGCGGGGTAAATACCTGCTGGGTCAGCTCACCCAGGCCGACGGTAGCCCCGGTGGCCACCTGGGGGTGCACCTGCGTATGACCGGGCAACTGCTGTGGCTTGACCCCAAGACCCCGGTGCAGACCCACTGCCGGGTGCGCCTGTGGCTCAGCGACAACCACGAGCTGCGCTACGTGGATCAGCGCACCTTTGGTCGTCTCTGGTGGGTGCCCCCCGAAGTCGATCCACAGGTGATCATGACGGGGCTGCGCGCCCTGGGGCCAGAGCCCTTTGACGACAGTTTCTCGGTAACCTACTTGGGCCAGCGCCTGGCCCGCAGTCGTCGCCCGATCAAAAATGCGCTGCTCGATCAGGCGTTGGTGGCGGGTCTTGGCAACATCTACGCGGATGAAGCCCTGTTTTTGAGCGGTTTGCGCCCGCTCACCCCCAGCGATCGCATTGGCCCCCAGCGCTTGCAGCGGCTGCACAGCGCCATTCGCGACGTGCTCACGACCAGCATTGAGTCGGGGGGCACCACCTTTAGCGACTACCGCGACATCTACGGCATCAACGGCAACTACGGCGGTGTTGCCTGGGTCTACGATCGCGATGGCGAACCCTGCCGGGTTTGTGAAACCCCCATTTGCCGCCTCAAGCTGGCGGGGCGATCGGCCCACTACTGCCCTCGCTGTCAGCGATAGAGGTTAGCGACAGGAGCCAGCGACAGCAGGGCGATTTCGTGTAAAGTAGGGCTGAGGTTGATAGCAAGTAGAACTATGGCAGCAGCGATAAAGCGGGGCGACCTCGTGCGGGCCGTGCGCGAAAGACTAGAAAACAGCCTGGAGGCCACCGCCAGCGATACTCGGTTTCCGCCCTACCTGTTTGAAACCAAGGGAGAAATCTTAGATATCAGCGACGACTATGCCCTAGTTAAGTTTGGGAAGGTGCCTACCCCCAATATGTGGCTGCGCCTTGACCAGCTAGAAAAAGCCTAGCTGCTACGACCCAGAATTAGCCAGGTTTGCCTGATAGCTCCCCGTTTGGAGATGGTATCCGGTTTGATAACATCCCTGGTTTTATCCATCTCGCCCTCCAGGCCTCTCCAAGGAGGGCACAGGTTTACTTTTTCCCAAAAAACCCTGCCGCTTACCAGAAATCTACTCCAAAAAGATGTAAAAAGATGCGCCCCGCCATCTCAAAAGAGACAGCGAGGCGCATTAGGTGGTTTTGAATGAGGCTCAAACCTCAACGTAGGGACCGTTTACAGCTCAGAACCGATGGGTAAGCGAACAGGTTCGATGCTGCTACTGGGCTCAGAAGACATGACCGCCGCCGCCTCAGGAATGGGGAAGGCCGGTCGGTCGAGAGCAATTTCTAGGGTTTCCGGTTGGGCAACCGTTGCCGTGCGCCAGGACGGAGCGCCAACCCCAGACCCGGACAACAGGTTGATAACACCAATGGCGGCTACCCCAGCGCTAGCCATGGTAATCAGCCTCAGCCGACGGTTAAGGCCGTGGAATACCCCAACCAGAGTTACCTCGGTATCACAGTCAGGGACTGGGCTTTGGCTGCGCAAACCCTGGCGCAGGGTGAGCAAGCGGTTGTAAAGGCTGCGGGCGCCGTCGTCCTGCTGAAGCCAGCGCAGGACCTGCTGGCGTTCTTCGGGGGTAACTTCGCCATCGAGGTAAGCACTCAACAACTCAAAGCGATCGCGCTTAGTAGCATCTAAGTCGTGGCAATAAGACGCAACTGGGGTCAGACACTCATCGGGGTCAACACCCCGCAGGGATGACTGCTGAACCTGGCTAGGCGTGTAAGAAAAGGTAGTCATACCAAAAACAACACCTGGAATAAGCAACTAAACAACGACCAGGGCAGCGATCGGCCTGATCGGGCAACGTTGCTAGATCAGGTGTTTTTACTGCCGATATTGATCATAATGCCAACCCTTTAAATTCAGTAACCTCTATGGGGTATTTCTACATAGGTAAAACATATATCCCGGGGTAGAAGGTTGCAGTCCGTTGAGAGGCGCGATCCGGGACAAATACTGGCTTTGAGCTGAGTCCCGAACGCTTTGCAATTGCCTCAAGGTTAAGCATTGGCAGAGCACCCTTTAACCACGGCCGAGCCTGACTTTAGTAGCCCAGGTAGGGTTGCAGGTCGGCCTGCAATCGCTGTCGAGCGCGGGCGATACGAGACTTTACGGTGCCCAGAGACACACCCGTCATATCGGCGATTTCTTCATAGGAGAGCCCTTGAATCTCCCGCAGCACAATGGTAGTGCGAAAGACCTCAGGCAAGTCGGCGATCGCCCGATTGAGCTGGTCGTAAAACTCCCGGGTCATCATGGCGTCTACGGGGCCAGGGGCGTTGGCGGGCACGTCCCAATCAATGCTGCCATCCTCTAGGGCCAAAGGGGCATCGAGGGAGAGAGTGGCCCGGTTGCGCTTGCGCCGCCGCAGTTCGTCGTAGAACAGGTTGGTGGTAATGCGGCCCAGCCAACCTTTAAATTTAGCTGGGTCGTTCAAGCGGCGCATGTTGCGGTATACCCGAATCCAGACCTCTTGGGCCAGGTCGGCTCGATCGGGCCAGTCGGGGGCAAGGTGGTAGAGCAGCTTGTCTACATGGCTCTGGTAGCGGCGCAGAAGTTCGGCGAACATCATTCGCTCAGGCCGCAGCCGCTGCTGGCAAAGGGTTACCAGTTCTGTGCTGGTCAACTGTTCAGGTTTGACAGCAGACTTAGGAGTACTAAGGGAAACAGGCCAGGTCGAGAACATGGATTGACTCATAGCGTTTAATAGTAGGCCGACATTACATGGCCACCAGCAAACCGCTAAAGGTTAATACTAGATGGCACTGTGGCTCCAAAGACAAATGTGATTAATGTGAAACATTGTGATGAAGAGAGCTGGCTTCTATAGCCACCCTTGTGACTGTGAATTGTCTGGCACACCGCTAGCGGGCATTGAATAGGCATGTAAGCAGTTAAATCAGCCTTTAAGCCGAGCCGGTGGAGTGATATAACAGATTAGAAGCACTGCCTCTATGGCAGTCATCGCCTTTGGAGAGGTGGCAGAGTGGTCGAATGCGCCCGACTTGAAATCGGGTGTCCGCAAGGACCGTGGGTTCGAATCCCACCCTCTCCGTATTTTGATTCCTATCTTGAATAGCGCTTTGGAAAGGGGCGGGCGTTAGTGCCCGCCCCTTTGTTCTGAGTTTTAGAGCACGCTGCCAGAGCAGGCGTTAGCCCAAGGAGAACCGTTCTGGTCGGAAGGGGTAGGGGATAGGGAGGGGAGCTGAACCGGCGATCTGTTCGGCGATCGCTCGTCCTGCTGCGATCGCAACTGCCATGCCATGGCCCGTGTACCCGGCCGAAACATACTCCCCTGGTCGGCCGGGCAACTCGCCTACAATCGGGTTGTCGTCGGCGGTAAAGCCCATGATGCCGGTCCATTCGTACTCAATGGGCAGGGTTTTGAGCACGGGAAATATCTGACCCAAAAAGCTTCTGAGCCCTTCACTAACCGTAGGCTCTAGGGTTGAGTCATCTTCAAG
>DASQNN010000103.1:0-1910 GCA_035644955.1 Nodosilinea sp.
GGAGGAAGCCAGCGTCGCCGAGCCACTGAACGACGAGAATCGCGATCGCATCGCCGCCGACCTCACCACGCTGCAGCAAGACCTGGCCCAGCTCAACACCCAGCTAGCTGAGATAGAAACTAGCCTGGGCACTGCCCCTACCGGCACCGTCGAAGACCGGTTGCAGCGCCTCAACCAGCGCCTGGCAGCGGACAGCCCGGCAGCTGAGGGGAATGCCCAAGAGGCCGAAGCCGAGCCGGCGGCGGAGACGGCACCGGCCGCCGAAACCGTTGCCCTTAGCTCCTACCAGGAACCGCGCTTTCCCCTGGTGCGCGATCGCGTTGTTTTGCCCAACGCCCTGCTGTTTGCGCCCGACAGCAGTACCCTGACCGATCCCGGTCAGCAATTGCTCGACAGCATTGCCCCCGACCTGCGCCGCTACGGCGTGGCCACCCTGGTGGTGGGCAGCCACGCCAGCGGCACCGCCTCCCCTGAGCGGGCCAGCCAGCTCACCCTACAGCAGGCGCTGGCGGTGCAGCAGTACCTGGCTCCGCAGCTAGAGGGCAGCGGCAGTCGCTGGGTGACCGTGGGCTATGGCACCACCCGACCCCTCGTCGCCGGTACCACCGCCGCCGACCAGCAGCGCAACCAGCGGATTGAAATTGGCATTGTGCCCGGTGGTTAACCCTATGCGACTTGTGTTTTTTGGTACGCCTCAGTTTGCGGTGCCCAGCCTCCAGCGGCTGCTGGCCGAGCCAGGGTTTGAGGTGGCCGCCGTTGTCACCCAGCCCGATCGCCGTCGGGGCCGGGGCAGCCAGGTCGATGCTTCCCCGGTAAAGCAGGCGGCAGGGGACTGCCCGGTGCTGCAGCCCAATCGAATTAAAAAAGACGAGGCCGCTCTGACTGCCCTGAGGGCGATCGGGGCCGATGCCTTTGTGGTCGTGGCCTACGGGCAGCTGCTGTCCCAGCGCATTCTCGATATGCCAAGGCTAGGCTGCATCAACGGCCACGGGTCGCTGCTGCCCGCCTACCGGGGGGCGGCCCCGATTCAGTGGTGCATCGTCAATGGCGACACCGTCACCGGCATGACCACCATGCAGATGAACCTGGGTATGGACACCGGCGATATGCTGCTTAAGTCGCATCTGCCCATTGGCCTGCTCGATACCGCCGGCACCGTAGCCGCCGCCCTGGCCCAGCAGTGCGCTGACCTGCTGGTGGAGACCCTGCACGGGTTGCAGGCCGGCACCCTCGCCCCAGAACCCCAGGACGACGCTCTGGCCACCTACGCGCCGCTAATTCAAAAAGAAGATTTTGAGCTGGACTGGGGGAAATCTGCGATCGCACTCCACAACCAGGTGCGCGGCTTTCACCCCAACTGCGTCACGGCGTTTCGCGGTCAGCCCCTCAAGATAATGGCCACGGCCCCCCTGGACGAACCCCACTGGGCAGCACTGCCCCCAGAGCTAGGGGCGCTGCGGGAGGCGGTGGCGGCGATCGCAGCTGAAGCTGGGTCGGCCAGCCCCGGTACTCTGGTGGGCTTTCTCAAGGGCCAAGGCCCCCTGGTGCAGACCGGCGACGGGCTGCTGCTGCTGCTCCAGGTTAAACCCAGCGGCAAGCAGGCCCAGGCTGGGGCTGATTTTGTCAACGGCAGCCACCTGCGAATCGGCGAATCTTTTCGCTAAACCGCCGCGTCACAAGTTTAGTTGTAAGCTGGGGTAAATCTGTCAATCTTCCCAGAGACATAAGATTTACCCATGAGAACAGAGCCTTTGCCTACGGCGGTCTATGGTCCGGTGCCGGAGTATCTGCAAAACCGCCGCGAGCTGGTGTTTTTGGTGCTAGGGGGCCTGTTTCTCGGCACCCTGGGCATGCTTAACATTCTCGGCATTAGTCGCTTTGTCAACGTGTTTACCTGGGGTGACTTTGCC
>DASQNN010000104.1:0-5563 GCA_035644955.1 Nodosilinea sp.
GTGATCGGAGAAGTGGTTGAACTCGGCTCCCACGTTACTCATTTGCAGTTGGGCGATCGTGTCGGTGTCGGTTGGCAACAGGGAGCCTGTATGCACTGCTTAGACTGCATGAAAGGCAACCACAACCTCTGCGACCAAGCAGAAGGGCTGATTGTCAATGGCTATGGCGGCTTTGCCAATTACATGGTGGTGGATTCCCGCTTTGCCTTTGTCCTTCCAGCTGGGGTTTCAACGGAATCTGCCGGGCCAATTCTCTGCGGTGGGGTCACGGTCTATGCTGGGTTGCGCAATGCTGGTATGACCTCGGGGCAGGAGATCGGTGTCATTGGCATTGGTGGACTAGGTCATTTAGCGATTCAATTTGCCAGCCGTTTGGGCAACCGAGTCACGGTCTTTACCACCTCTGCCGACAAAGCCGAATTTGCTACCCAGTTAGGGGCTCATGAGGCCATTTTGGTAGCTCCCGGCGGCTCTCCTCCCCTGCCAGTCAATAAGCTGAATATCATCATCAACACTGCCAATCAGGCCCTGGACTGGCTGGGCTATATGAACCACCTCGACTCCAATGGCACCTTTGTATTTGTTGGCATTCCCAGCGAGCCCCTGACAATTCCCATTACGCCGTTGACCTCCAAACAGCGCCGCATTATGGGGTCTGAAATTGGCAGCCCCGCTGTGATTATGGAAATGCTCCAGGTGGTGGAGAAATTTGGCATTCAACCCCTGGTTGAACTGTTTCCCCTAGAGCAGGCCAATGAAGCCCTTCAGCGCGTACTGGACAACAAGGTACGCTACCGGGCGGTGCTGACAATGGGAACTTAGGCAACTTCTGGAAAACAGTTTCTTTAACGGTGGGCAGTGCCCACCCTACAGCGGCTATAGTCGCTGGGTTAAAACTGGTATCTTCTTGCCTGGAAATCCCCTTAAGGGGGGCTGTTTTAGCGGTGATTTTATGGCGTTGCTGCTGGTGACGCAGCTGACGACGGAAATGGCTAATCCGCCTGGGTCTCCATTAACCGTGCGTCTGCAATAAACCCTGTAAACGCCGGTTGGCAGCAGCCAAATCAAACTGTTCGGGGTCGAAATCGTAGCCGACTTTTTGCCAGAGCGCATCGACTTCCTCAGGATCGTCGCTATCGCCCAGGCGATCGAGGAGGTCAACGTAGTCCCAAACGCCCATGCAGAACTCGGGCGGGCACTGGCGCTCCCCAGCGGAGCAGTAGGGCAAAGGGGTTTGGGGGGTTTCGCCGGGGCCGACGGATTCTAGCGTTACTCTGTGCAGCCAGCCCTGGGCCGGGGCGTAGAGGTAGATGAGGCTGTCGCCGGGCTGGGTGAGCAGCGTAGAAAGCAGTGGCCCTTGGGGATTGGTTGCCGAGCCCTGGGGCTCCCCAACCGCCAAAACCTGCCCCTTATCTTTAAACCTGTAGTCGGCATCCCCCAACCACCCCATGGCGGCGGCCAAGACCAAATGCAGCTCCCCTAGGGTGCGATCGCCCGGCACCCAAACCTGTCGCCAGATCGGTGGGTCGCTGTCCAGGAGTTCGACATAGAGCTGGTAGGTCTCACTGGTGGGGCTAGTCGCCATGGCGGAGGTTCCGTAAGGATGGATTATGTCTCACTGGGGGCGCAGTAGTCGGTGCCGGGCCAGATTTCGTTAATTTCCTCAGCCTGGTGGCAGGCGGCAAAGCGCTCCCAGATGATGCCGTTCACATCCCTATCAAGGGTGAAGGCCTCGGCTTGGTCATCTTCCCAGCCTAGGTGGCGCAGCTGGCCTGGAGCCACCCCAGCGCCCTGGCGAATCGAGAGGTTTAGGGTATCGGTGCGCCACAGGGCGTAGGCGCCCTCAATTACGAGCGCTGGGGCACATCCCAACCGTTCAGAATAATCTGCCACAGAGGCGGCAATGTCGTCCGTTGAGAGGGCAAGGTGGAGCTTTTTCATGGGCCTTTCGCTCAGGGTCGGTTCGCCAACCCTGTAAACTAGAACCTTACCACGATGATTTCTAAACCCATCCATGACCCACGCCACTGACATTCACACCCTGGCCCGCTGGATGGCGGCAGACTTTAGCAACCAACAGCAGGCCTTCGACAACCCGCCCCTGTTTGCTCACATTCGCGTGTGCATGCGCCCTCTGCCCCAAGCCACCCTTGACGGACTCGGCTTCTACATTGAGCAGGCCTACGATTTCCAGCTCACGCAGCCCTACCGCGCCCGCGGCATGAAGCTCACCGCCCAGGGCGACCACATTTTGATTGAAAACTACACCCTCACGGATGCCGAGACCTTCTACGGCGCTTCCCGCAACCTCGAACAGCTGGCCAAGCTCACCCCCGACCACTTTGAAAAAACCCCCGGCTGCAACATGCTCGTGCACTGGACGGGCCACAGCTTTAGGGGAGCCGTTGAACCCGGCAACGCCTGCATGGTGACCCGCAACGGCAAGCTCACCTATTTAGACAGCGAGTTTGAAATCGACGCCGACCAGTTCGTCAGCTGGGACCGGGGTCGCGACCCTGAGACCAACGAGCACCTGTGGGGGTCGCTGGCGGGGCCGTTTTTGTTTAAGCGGCGGGCGAGCTTTGCCAATGAAGTGGTTGGGTGATGGGGTGATCACGCCATCGCCCTGATCCGCTGGGCTTCAAAAGAGATTCTGTGAGCTTAGGGCCTCAGCCACTTCGTAGGGTGGTGTGCTGGAAATAGCGCTTTCCGGTAGCTGAGATTTGAGCAAGACGTCTTCCCTGGCTTGCCGATAGGCATCGGGATAGAGATCCGTCAGCATTGCTCTCAGGCTGGGGCTATCGTCTAAAACGAGCTGAATCTGTCGCCGTTGCTCGATGATAGTGTTGCGCCAGCCCCGTTCATTGTTGGCCCGTTCAGAAGACCAGTGGTGGAGCTTAAGCAAATGCTCTAGTAGGACGATAAGGCGACTTTTCAGTTCCCTACGCTCACTGCGCCCCATGCTCTCAATTTCTTCAATCACGTTATCCCAGTCCACCTGATCAAAGGCTTTGGCTTTGATCGCCCCAGCGGTCTGCTGTATCCACTGGTAGAAGTCGCTCTCGTACAGGCTAGGTGGGCCGGGGACACTCTCGGTTTCGCCAATCTGCTCTAGAGGTAAATGTTCCATCGGCTTGTCTTCTACAAACTTAACTTGCGGTAACCCCGGTACCTCATCGAGCAAATTATGACAGGTCTTTGCAGGGGTGGGCTCTGCAAACGGATTCAACTACTCCCCCACTCCCCTATCCCTCACTCGTCCCCCGCCGCCACTCCCGTCTATCATGGGGAACATCGCACCAGTGCAGCAGTAGGAGCCAGGGACGTGGAGTCCAATAAATATACCCCCGCAGACATCGAGAAAAAGTGGCAGCAGGCTTGGGCCGAGCAAGGGCTAGACCGGGCAGTGGAAAACCCCGACCAGCCCAAGTTCTATGCGCTGTCGATGTTTCCCTACCCGTCGGGCAATCTGCACATGGGCCACGTGCGCAACTACACCATTACCGACGTGGTGGCGCGGGTGCGGCGGATGCAGGGCTACCGGGTGCTGCACCCCATGGGCTGGGATGCCTTTGGTCTGCCGGCGGAGAATGCGGCCATCGATCGCGGCATTCACCCCGCCCAGTGGACCTACCAAAATATTGACCAGATGAGGGCGCAGCTGCAAGAGCTGGGCCTCTCCTACGACTGGGAGCGGGAGGTGGCCACCTGCGCCCCCGACTACTACCGCTGGACCCAGTGGATTTTTATTCAAATGTTGACCATGGGGCTGGCCTACCAGAAAGAGGCGGCGGTCAACTGGGACCCCATCGACCAGACGGTGCTGGCCAACGAGCAGGTGGATAGCGAGGGGAAATCCTGGCGATCGGGGGCGATCGTGGAGAAGAAGCTGCTGCGCCAGTGGTTTCTTAAAATTACCGACTACGCCGAAGAGCTGCTGCAAGACCTGGATCAGCTGCCCGGCTGGCCCGAGCGGGTGCGCACCATGCAGGCCAACTGGATTGGCAAGTCGAGCGGGGCACGGGTGGTGTTTAAAACCGAGGCGGGGGATGCGCTGCCGGTGTTTACCACTCGGCCCGATACCCTCTGGGGGGCGACCTTTATGGTGCTGTCGCCCGAGCATCCGCTAGTGGAGAAGCTGACTGCGCCCGATCGCGTCGCGGCCGTAGACGACTACCGCAAGGCCGCTGCCGCCAAAAGCGAGATCGATCGCACCGCCGAAGACCGCGAAAAAACCGGGGTGTGGACGGGCAGCTGCGCCATCAACCCCGTCAACGGCGAGAAAATCCCAATTTGGATTGCCGACTATGTGCTGATGGGCTACGGCACCGGAGCGATCATGGCGGTGCCCGCCCACGACCAGCGCGACTTTGAATTTGCCCGCAAGTTTGCCCTGCCGGTGACGGTGGTGGTGCAGCCCGAGGGTGAGGGGCTGGACGGCGAGACTATGGCCACCGCCTGGGCTGGGGAAGGGGTGATGGTTAGCTCTGGTCCGCTGAACGGCATTCCCGCTGGCAAGGGCGAGGGGCAGAGTGTAGAAGCCGCGATCGCCTGGCTAGAGGCCAACGAAAAGGGCCACGGCGAGGCCAACTACCGCCTGCGCGACTGGCTGATCTCCCGCCAGCGCTACTGGGGGGTGCCCATTCCGGTGGTGCACTGCCCCGAGTGCGGCATTGTGCCCGTGCCCGACGACCAGCTGCCCGTCACCCTGCCGGAGGATGTGGAATTTTCAGGCCGGGGGGCCTCGCCGCTGGCCCAGCTGGGCGACTGGGTAAACGTGCCCTGCCCCGCCTGCAACCGCCCCGCCCGGCGCGAAACCGACACCATGGACACCTTCATCGACTCGTCGTGGTACTTTTTGCGCTATACCGATGCCCAAAACCCTGAGCAGGCCTTTGCCACCGCCCAGGCCAACGGCTGGATGCCGGTGGATCAGTACGTGGGCGGCATCGAGCACGCCATTCTGCACCTGCTGTACTCGCGGTTTATTACCAAGGTGCTGCGCGATCGCGGCCTGATCTCCTGCGACGAACCCTTCCAGCGGCTGCTGACCCAGGGCATGGTACAAAACACCACCTACAAAAACCCCAAGACCGGCCGATACGTCGCCCCTGAGGATGTTGCCGATCCGGCCAACCCGGTAGACCCCGCCACGGGTGATGCCCTGGAGGTGTTCTACGAAAAAATGTCGAAGTCAAAGTACAACGGCGTCGATCCCAAGTCGGTGCTGGCCAAGTACGGGGCCGACACCGCCCGCATGTTTATTCTCTTTAAAGCGCCCCCCGAGAAAGATCTGGAGTGGGATGACGCTGACGTAGAGGGGCAGTTCCGCTTTCTCAACCGCGTTTGGCGGCTGGTGACGGAATATATCGCCCAAAACCCCGCTGGGGTAAACAACCATTTGCCCCTACCAGAAACCCTATCCAAAGACGAGAAAACCCTGCGCCGCGCCATCCACATCGCCATTCAGGCGATCACCGAAGATATCGACGGCGACTACCAGTTCAACACCGCCGTCTCAGAGCTGATGAAGCTCAGCAACGCCCTCACCGACTCCCCGGCC
>DASQNN010000105.1:0-2264 GCA_035644955.1 Nodosilinea sp.
CCCCGTCCGGTGGCATTCATCACCACTTCTAGGGCGTACTGAAACGGGCCGTTTTCGCTGGGGCTGCCCCGGTGGACATGCATAGCTGAGGTGATGTTGGGGTTAGGCGGATCGAGCGGATCGGTGGCATAGTCGCGGGGAGCGCTGGTCAGCTCCCGAAAGCTACCGCGCACCACCAGCCGGTTACCCGACAGGGCCGCTCCCACCACACCGCGGGCGTCGGTCCTAACCGCCTTGGGCACAATGCTCTGGCCGCTGAGCATGGCTATGTAGGTAACAATCGGCCCGTTTGCTCCCCCCTGAGCCAACAGGGGAGCCGCCGCCGCCGCCAGATTGGCATCGATTTGCGCCCCCAGGCTAAACCCATCGTTAGGGACGGCCACTGCCACGGTCGGGGCTGCGATCGGGGCTGCGGTTGGGGCCTGGGCAAACACCCGGCCCGCCAGCGGCGAATATAGGAGGACTACAAACAGGCAGGTCGCTAGGGCGATCAGGCCGTTGCGCAGATTTTTCCATTCTTTCAACATGGTGCTTCCATCCAACAAACTGCTAAAGGTCTTCCAAGCTAGAGGTCTCCCAAGCTAGAGGTCTCCCAAGCTAGAGACTCACAGTTAGTACGGCAAAACCCTCCAATTGGATGCAGCCAGTTTGCCCATCCTGATCGGCAATTCTGATGGGCAAACCGCAAACGGCCCCAAAATGCTTCAAAAGCGCTATACGTGAGATACCTGCCCCGTCAGCCGCCCAGCATGAAACTTGTTTGTCAGCCCTTTACCGTCCACAAGCGCGTACCGCTCACCATCAGCCGCGGTACTACAGCTCAGTCCACCAACCTCTGGCTCAGGCTCAGCGCCGAGGGCTTTGAGGGCTGGGGAGAAGCGGCTCCGTTTTCGATCGGTACCCATCAGCAAACCCTGGAGATGCTGCAGAAAGATATGGGTCGCTTGCAAACCGCGATCGCTGACTTTCATCCTGCCAACCGTCAGGCCATTGCCGCGGCAGTGGCAGAGCTATCCATCTACTCCGCCACCGCTGCCGCCCTCGATGTCGCCCTGTGGGACTGGTGCGGTAAAGCCACCGGCCAACCGATCTGGCGACTGCTGGGACTAGACCTAGACCGGATTCAGCCCACGTCAGTCACCGTGGGGATTTCGTCCCCGGAGGCGGCCAGGGCGCGATCGCAGGATTGGCTACAGCAAACCTCCGCCCGGGTGCTTAAAATCAAGCTGGGTAGCCCCCAGGGCATCGAAGCCGACCAGGCCCTGTTCCAGGCGGTGTACGACAGCATCCCTGCCGATGTCAGTCTCAGCGTCGACGCCAACGGTGGGTGGAATTTAGAGGATGCCAAAACCATGGCATCCTGGCTGGGCGATCGCCGCGTCACCCACCTAGAGCAGCCCCTGCCCGTTGGCAAAGAAAAAGACCTGATCCAGCTCAGACAAGATTCTCCCATGCCAGTGTTTGTAGACGAAAGCTGCTTCCACAACCGAGATATTCCCCATCTGGCGAACTTTGTCGATGGCATTAACATTAAGCTGATGAAAGCGGGCGGGCTGACCGAAGTTCTGAGCATGATCCACACCGCGCGGGCCTGTGGCCTCGGGGTGATGTTTGGCTGCTACTCCGACAGCAGCCTGGCCAATGGAGCCATGGCCCAGCTCTCGCCCCTGGCCGACTACCTCGACCTCGACAGCCACCTCAACCTGCACGACGATCCGTTCACCGGCCTTACCCTGGTGGATGGCCGCCTGCTCCCCTCCTCCCACCCTGGTCTTGGACTCGACTATGCACCTCCAGCCCGATAGCCGTATCGCCCTGCTCATGCACGAGGGCACCCAGAGCACCATGGGCAAGACCGGGCTGGCCCTGCTGCGGTTCAGTCAGTCGCCCATTGTCGCGGTGATTGATTACCAGGCGGCGGGGCGATCGCTGGTCGAGCTCACCGGCATCGACAAACCCATCCCCGTGGTCGAGTCGTTAACCGAAGCCCTCACCTATACCCCAGACGTCCTAGCCATTGGCATTGCCCCCTCCGGCGGCAAACTGCCCGATACCTGGTTTCAAGAAATTGAGCAGGCGGTCAAAGCTGGGCTGAGTATTGTCAATGGCCTCCACACCCCGATGGCTAACCACCCCGCACTCCTGCCCTGGCTCAGGGACTACCAGTGGATTTGGGATGTCCGCCAGGAGCCGGGAGGCCTCACCGTGGGCAGCGGCCAGGCCAGCAGTCTGCCCTGCAAGCGCATCTTAACCGTGGGCACCGA
>DASQNN010000106.1:0-23654 GCA_035644955.1 Nodosilinea sp.
CCCGCCCCCCTGGAGCTAAGCCCGCGTCGCAGCGCCCCGGAGGACTATGATCGGCCCCCTATCAACGAGCAGTTTTTTGTGCCCCAGCGCTACTGAGCCAGGGCACACAGGGGCCGACCAGTGGGGTGTTGCTGAACTGAAGCATGAATTTGGGTAAGGGCAAACGGCCGTAAAGCCTTTGGCTTGGCTACGCCTATGCCCCGACGAGAGACATTGCAGTTTTGATTCATACCTGTATCCAGCAACGCTACCAGTGGCGAACGCCCAACCTACAGCTCGCTGAGCAGGCGCTTGATGTCGGGCACCTCGAAAAAGGCGGTGGTCGAATCAATCAGGCGATCGCCCCAGAGGTTGGTGCGCAAAAATTCGAGGTCGGCGTAGCGGCTGTCCTGCTCCAGAGCTTCGGTGCCCAGGCGCACCGCCTCCTGGCAGGCGGCACTGGTGGCTCTGACCACCGGCACGCCGCAGTTTTCTCGACTGTGGAGAGCCACTGCGATCGCCAGTTTAGGCTCGGGCTCGTTGGCAGCTAGAGCCAAACTGGCACGCCAGTATTCGAGCGCCTTGGGGGCGTCACCCTGCTCGTAGAGCACCAGGCCAATGTTGTTGACCGAGGGCCAAAAGTCGGGTTCTGCCGCCACCGATCGCTCAAAGCTGGCGATCGCCTGGGGGTACTGGTCTAGCTTGAAGTAGGCGTTGCCCAGGTCAAACAGGGCGCTGGGGTTGTCAGCCTCGATCTGTAGCCCCTGTTCCAGGTAGCTAGAGGCCAGCTGGGGGTTGTCTTGCTGTAGATACGCCGACCCCAGGGCAAACAGCACCCGCGCGTTGTTGGGCAGCAGGCCGCGGGCGCGGTCTAGCAGGGGCAGCGCCTTGTCAACCTCGTTGTTTTGCAGGTATAGCCCGCCGAGCAGGGCCAACACCTGGCCGTCATTGGGGGCCAGCTGAGCGGCCAGCTGGGCCAAGGCCAGGGCCCGCCCATACTGCTGAAACTCGGCGAGCTGCTGGGCTTCGTTGGCCAAAAATAGCCCCTGCTCGGTCATCAGGTCGTAGTCAAGGGGCAGCACGTAGGGGGTGAGCGCCTGGGCCTGGGCTGGCAGCACCGGGCCGAGCCAGCCAAAGAGGGTGAGCAGGGGCAAAAGAGAGAGGCGTTTTAGCACGGCGTTTGCAGATTAATTAGCAAGGGAAAGTGGCAAGGGAAATTGGCAGGGGAACGGGCAAAACCATATAGAGTGTACGTCGGTGGGGGCCAGGCCTGTCAGCAGCAGTGATTCTGCTGAGCCGCTTGGGCATTGCGCCGCCACATGGCGGGCTTGATGCGCCGCAGGGCCGAGGCCCGAAACCGATTATCCCACTCGGTGTCTGACAGGGTAGCTAAGTCGCTCAAGGCGGGGGTGAGGTTTTCGGGCCGGGGCTGAAAGTCATCGACGGTGGTGGGCTGGGCAAAGCGCTGGTTCCAGGGGCAGACATCCTGGCAGATGTCGCAGCCCGCCACCCAGTTATTCAGTCGGGTGGCTACCGCATCCGGCAGGGTTTCGGCCCGGTTTTCGATGGTGTGGTAGGCGATGCAGCGGTTGGCATCGACCACGTAGGGCTGGGTAATGGCCCCGGTGGGGCAGGCTTCTAGACAGCGGGTGCAGGTGCCGCAGTGGGCGGCGTGGGGCGAGTCAGGCTCCAGGGCTAAGGTGGTCACCAGCTCGCCCAAAAAGACCCAGGAGCCATACTGGCGGGTGATCAGGTTGCCGTTTTTGGCCACCCAGCCCAGGCCCGCCTGCTGGGCCCAGGCCTTGTCTTGCACCGGGCCGGTGTCGGCGTAGTAGCGCGCTTGAATAGTGCCCTCTCCGGCGGCGGTCAGCCAGGCGGTCAGCGCTTTGAGGCGCTTGTGCAGGATGCGGTGGTAGTCGCGACCCCAGGCGTAGCGCGAAATTTTGCCGTGGCTGGGGTCGGCAGAATGGCTGTGGGGGGTGTAATAGTTGAGGGCGACACAGATCAGCGATCGCGCCCCGGGCAGCACCTGCCGCACATCCTGCCGGTTGGGGTTGGCCATCCAGTCCATACTGGCCTGGTGGCCCTGGCTGAGCCAGGCTTGCAGGTGCCCCACAGCGGCGGCTTCGGCATCGCTAGGGGCATCGTTCACCGCCGCAATCCCCACCTGGTGAAAGCCCAGGGCCAGGGCCTGGTCGATTACCGCCTGACGGTCGGGCAAACCAACAGATTCTGCCATATGCTGTCCTCTGCCGCCGACAAGCGGGCGGTGTACTGCGTTCCTAGCCCTAGGCTAGCCTAGGGAGACCGTTTAGGTTGCGAATCAAGAATTTCCCTTGACACAGCCCCCATCTACCCATAGCTTGTACCATGCTGCGGATAGCGTCACAATTAGTGTCACTACGAGCGCCACAGTTAGCGTTTATGCCAGGTGCTCACCCCTACATCTGTTACCATCGGCTACTATCGGCCCCATAAAGCCAGGCAAGGGCGACTATGTTTAAGTTTTTTACCAAGTTCGACTACCTGCTGCGCGAAACCCTGCTGGGCCTGCGGCGCGGCGGTTGGATGAACTGGGCGGCCATCAGCACCATTACCGTACTGCTGTTTTTGTTTGGCATTAGCCTGCAATCGACCTGGCAACTGGAGCGCTTGCTCAACCAGTTTGGCAGCCAGCTAGAGGTGTCGGCCTACCTGCAAAGCGGCTTTCAGGCTAGCGATCTAAAGCCCGTGGTAGAAGCCTTTCCCGACGTGGTAACGGTTACCCCAGTCACTAAAGAAACGGCCTGGGCCGCTCTAGTAGCCGACCTGGGCCTGTCGGACATTAGCGGGGCCACCGACCAGCTGAAGGGCAACCCCCTAGTCGATGAGCTGAAGGTCAAGGCCAAAGACTCTGAGGCGGTACCGGCGATCGCTGCCCAGCTTCAGCGTCTTGAGGGCATCGACGAGGTGCGCTACATCGATGAGGCCGTCACCCGCCTGGCCCAGCTCAACGACGGTCTGAAGTGGACCAGTCTGTTTGTGATCACCATTCTCACCCTCACCGCCACCGCCGTTATTACCACCACCATTCGCCTGATTGTGCTGGCCCGTCGCCGCGAAATCGAGGTCATGCAGCTGGTGGGGGCCACCCGGGTTTGGATCTACTTGCCCTTTATTTTGCAGGGGGCAACCTTTGGTCTGGCCGGAGCCACCGTAGCCTGGGGGCTACTGTTTGCCGTTCAGCGCTTTTTGACCGAGCTGGCGTCCCAGCAGGCCGACTTCATTCAATTTGTGGTGCAGGGGCTGCGGCTCACCCCCCAGCAGCTGATTCTGCTGCCCGCTTCCCTGCTGGGGTTGGGTACTCTAGTAGGGCTAATGGGCAGCCTGCTAGCGGTGCGCAAGTTCTCGCTGCGGTAGTTTTTCTCCTCTGTCTTCCCTAGCGGGCAAAGAGTCTACCGCAGGGCAGAATTTAAAGTGTTAGAGTTTGCCCAAATTGGCCATAATAGCTACGGAGCAACGGGCGGTCTGATTCCCGTCAGCGAGGCATCGGAATGAGTACAGTGCTAATAGTTGATGACAGCTCAACCCTGCGAGAAATGATCGCCGGGCTGTTGCTCAAGGCGGGCCTAACGGTGGTAGAAGCCAAAGATGGCGTAGAAGCCCAGGAAATGATTCAGGCGACGCCCCCCGACCTGGTGGTGCTCGATATTGTCATGCCCAACATGAATGGTTACGAGCTCTGTCGATGGATCAAAAACACCGCCGCCACCCAAAATATTCCCGTCATTATCTGCTCCAGCAAAGCCGAGGAGTTTGACCGCTACTGGGGTATGAAACAGGGGGCCGACGCCTACATCACTAAGCCCTTTCGCCCCGCCGACATGATCAGTACCGTCAAGCAGCTGCTGCGCTAGGGCGTGTCATCCATTCTGGCCAAAATCCTTATCCCCTAAGGGTTGCCACGCCCGACCCCAAAAACAGGCTAGGGGCTGTAAGCGCTGGTTCTGGGAGCATTAGCGGCTAATGAGTGACAGCCCCTAGTCGCTCTCCGCCGATATTTCGGCTTCTAGGGTTTCTTTTAGGGCTTCCAGCACGGTCAGGGGATCGGCAGACTGCTGCATAATCTCGGCTTCGGGGTCGTAGCGCTGTTCTATATCGGGCAAGTCTTCGCGCAGTTCCTCCAGCAGAGCGATGATTTTGGCGATCTTTTTCTCAGAGAGCAGGTTGAGCTGTAGCATCAGCTGGGTGCGCTGTTCGGCAAAGCCTTCCTGGCGGTTTTGGCGAATCAGCACCCCGGTTGAAATCAGCAGCGCCGCCGCATCGAGCCCCTGATTGCCCCAGCTAAAGGTGGGCAGGGTAATGGGCAGCAGCCCCGTGTGGTTGAGCCAGTCGCCCGCTAGCCACAGTGTCAGCCCCCCCATCAGCAGGTACAAAAAGACAGGCCGACTAAACCACGACGCCACCACTTCAAGAACCCGTTCTGTCGGGGCGACATCCTTGGCCTCCTGGCGGTGAATGGCAATAATCGCCTCAATGTTCTCGGCAATGGGGTCGGGCAGAGGCGCGGTTATGATGTGCCGCCTTGAGGAGCGACGAAACCACCCCTTGGATGAGCTTGAGCCAGCCGACTGGGTGGGGTTAGCCATAGGCCGCGACCTCAACGCCCCTCAAAATAGCAGTCTGAGACCGATTGGCCGACATGTCTGCTTCGGTGGGGCGGTTTTGTAGCCAGGCAAAGAAAGCCGCTGCTCCCGTCAGCACCAGGGTGGTGGCTACTACCAGTTGCAGCATGATGCTGTAGCGCATGAAATAAGTCTCTTGAGGGATCAGACTGTATTTTACCAGGGGGATTGTCTGGCAGGGGATGGATCCAGATATGTCATTGGAGCAGCCTTGCAGTACCATTCCGTTGGTTGAGGTGTTAGCGTAGCCCCTCGAACGCGATCGCGGTGCAGTCGTCTGGTACCTCTGTCCGGGCGCTGGTCTGCCCTCAACGGCCTGCAAATGCCTACCGTTTGGAGACTTGATTTTGGCTCGCCCGATTGTGTTAGCGGTGTTTAACGGCAAGGGGGGGGTGGGCAAAACCACCACCGCCGTTAACCTGGCGGCGGTGTTTGCCGAAACTCGTTCGGTGCTGCTGGTCGATGCTGACCCCCAGGGCTCAGCCTTATGGTGGACGGGCCGTAGCCCGGTTGATTTGGGGTTTGAGGTCAAGTCAGAGACCAACCCCGCCCGCCTGAAGAGGCTTCAGCTGGAGCACTCCCACGACCTCATTATTGTTGATACCCCTCCGGCCCTGGGTTCAGCCATTCTGGGTGCCGTCATTCCAGCGGCCAGTTACCTGCTGTTGCCCACGCCGCCAGCCCCGATGGATCTGGCCGTTTTGATTACTACAGTGAATGAAGCGGTAGCGCCCAGCGGGGTATCTCATCGAGTATTGTTGACAAAGGTGGATTCCCGCAGCGTCGGCGAAGCCATTGAAGCCCAGAACACCTTGCTGGAGCTGAAAATTCCGGCCTGTAATGCGTTTATTCGCACCTACAAAGCCCATGAACGGGCTGCCCTGGAGGGCCTGCCGGTACTCAAGTGGCGCGGCAAAAACAGCCAGGAGGCCCGTTCTGACTATAGCCGAGTTGCCGAAGAACTACAGCGAGACTGGACCCAGCATGACTAAAAAACGCCTCTCTGACGTCCTTAAAGAAGAAGTAAACAAGGCTGATGCCCCAGATGCTGGGGATACCCCAGCCGAGGCTGAGGCAGCCCCCAAGCCCACCGCCAGTCGGCGCGCCTCTTCGTCTCGGCGCACCGCTGGCAGCGGCCAGACCAGCGACAAGGCGGCGGCCTCCGCTAAGACGGCAGCCCCCAAAGCGCCCGAGCCAGATTCCAAGTCAGACTCCAAGCCAGAGCCCAAGCTAGACCTCAAGTCAGAGCCCAAGTCAGACTCTAAGCCAGAATCCAAGCTAGACTCCAAGCCAGATGCTGAGGCCGCCCCAGCCCCTGCCCAGGAGGACATAGCCAAGCGCCTAAGCGCCCTGGAAAAAGAACTCGCTGCCGCCCAAAAAGACAAGGCTCAGCTAGAGAAAACCGTTGCTGGCCTGCAAAAAGATTTAGAGACGCAGCAGAGCCGTCTGTTTGAGCTAAAAGATAGCCTCGACCAGGCCGAAGCCGCCACCAAAGCCAAAGCCGATGCTCTGGCTAAGTCCCAGGCCGAGCTAGACGAGGCCAAGAAAACTATTCTGAAACTAGCGGAGGCTCCGGCCCCGGCTCCGGAGCCGGCCTCCCGACTCATCTCTGGGGCAGACATTACGCCCCGCCGCCCGGTCGAGGCCAAGACCAGACCGACCTACCATCGCGGTGTGCCTGAATACGCTATTCAAAAGGAGCAGCCCAACCCGATGCTGGCCGATACCGACTTTGGCTGGGTAGACTAGGCGGCGCTGCCCTAGGGAAACGTGAATAACGGGATGGGGAAGGTATAGGGTTCACGGGTTACAGTTCACGGGAGAACCTTTGTGGACCTTTCCCCTTGGAGTACCCGGAGGGTGGGGAGGGACTGCACCAGCGGCCCTGCCCCACCCCGGCCCCGCCCGGACTAGAGGGTGTAATCGAACAGGGCGTCGAGGTAGATGCGGTTAACATCGCGATCGCACTTGCCGTCCTGCATGAGAAACAGTGATAGGGCGGCACAGAAGACTCGGTGCTGGTTCCAGGCGGGGTTGCCGTCTAGGTACACCTGCAACGCGTTGTAGAGTTCTTCGGGCACTTCGGCCATGAGGCTAACTCTGGGAGTGGTGGTATTTAGGGTCATGGGCGCTGCCTCTGGTTAGGGTGTGCGAACTGGGGCGTCAAACGGGGGCGTCAGGCCGGGGCGTTTAGCCGGGGCGTTGAATAGATGCACTGGCCATGGGCAATAGGGTGGGGCCGGGGGGCCTTTGGCTAACGCTGCCCGCAGCAAACGAGCGGGGGAGCCGTTAACTTCTGCCCCCGCGGCGCGATATTGGGTCAAAACTAAGGGAAAACGTTAGGGCCAACCAATACCCAAGGCAAGGCCAAGCCAACCACCCAACCCCCACAACCGTTGACCCAGAGATAGGTCTTGCAGGCCGTGGAGCAGGGGGCTTAGCTGTGCCAGTCGAATCATTCTGCCGAACTCTCCGGATGCTGTCAATCTTGCTTTAAGGGCGCGTTTGAGCTAGGACCACGGGGGTGCCTACGAAGCTATAGGGGTTCTGGCGATCCCCACGGCGGGCAGGTGATGCTTTCGAAACAAGGGGCGATCGCGACGGCCGCCAGAGCCGTTTTCCACAGGCATCCCTTAACCCGCTAAGCACCGTTAAAACCTGTGGAAAACCTGTGGAAAACTCTGGGTAGGCGTGGGAAAAAGCGGGAAAAAACCGCTCTGGAATATTTTCTTTTGTAATATTTTTGGCCCAAGGGTCTTGACGCCTGGCCTGGGGCTTGCTCTACCCCATGGGTTCTGGGCTGGGGCGGTGGCGTGGGGTCAGTCTTTGGTGTTGATTTTTTTGTCGGTGGTTCTCTCGGGGGCCCCGTCCATAGCCAGGGGCGAAGGCGGTAGCGGCGGCCAGCGCACGTCCCACAGGGCCCAGGTGGCCACCGTTAGCAGCAGGGCTATGGCCGGGGTACGCCAGGGCACCAGCGGGCGATCGCCCGACCAGATCAGCTGAGGGCTGCCTTCGCCGGCCATAAACCGGTGCAGCTGCTCGCTCAGGGCGGCGGCCGAAAGGGGCGATCGCACCTCGGGTAGCGTCACCTGTCGCCCTGCCCCCAGCAGGGTCAGGCGGTGGCAAAAGCGCACCCCTCCCCGCGGCGTTTTGTCGCACAGTTCTGAGGTAATGGCGATGTCTTGGAGGGCAAAGCCTGGACGGTGGGGGAACCAGGGCTGGGCCGGGACAGCCTGGCAGTAGACCTGGTTGGGAGCGGCGCGATTGCACACGACGCTGCTGGGCCCTGGCAGGCTCATGCCCCACAGGCCCAGCAGGCCCGCACAAAGCAGCAGCACCACTGGCACCCGCAGCCCGGGCAGCCCACTAACCGTTGTTGTTTCCCCTGCCATGGCCACCTCGCCCTATTTGATTGGCTCTTCCATCCTGCCACAGGCCCATTTTGCCACAGGGGCAAAACCCCGCTGCCGCCCCTTGCGCCCCCGGCCACATTAGGGCATGCTCAGCCATAGGTGGCCCTGGGCTGGCCGCGATCGGGAATCGCGCGATCGCATTAGCACCAGACGCATTAGCACTAAACGCACAGGCTTTTTTGCACTATGGGCAAACACATTGTGATCACTGGGGTGAGCCAGGGCCTGGGCCGCGCCATGACCGAGGGCTTTATTGCCGAGGGCCACACTGTGTCGGGCTGTGCCCGCAGCGCCCAGGCCGTAGCTGACCTAGCGACCCAGTACCCCGATCCCCACCGGTTTACCGTGGTGGATATCAGCGATGACGCGGCGGTGGCTGCCTGGGCTAAGGACGCGATCGCCGCCAACGGCCTGCCCGACCTGGTGATCAACAATGCGGGCTTGGTCAACCAACCCGCGCCCCTGTGGACGGTGTCTGCTCAGGAATTTGATGCAGTGGTTGCGGTCAACCTCAGCGGCACTGTCAACGTCATTCGCCACTTTGCGCCGCCGATGGTCGAGCAGCGATCGGGCATTTTCGTCAATTTCAGCTCCGGCTGGGGCCGCTCCACCTCGCCAGAGTTTGCCCCCTACTGTGCTACCAAGTGGGGTGTGGAAGGGCTTACCCAAGCCTTCTCCCAGGAGCTACCCAATGGCATGGCCGCGGTAGCCCTCAACCCCGGCATCATTCACACCGCTATGCTCGAAACCTGCTACGGCGACGATGCGGCGGCCTACACGCCCATTTCGACCTGGGTAAAATCGGCAGTACCCTACCTGCTCAGCCTTCGGCCTTCGGACAATGGCAGGGCGCTGACGGTGCCGGGGTAAGAGCCCAAAGACAAGAGCGTCGATATCCTAGACGTTGCCAACACCCATGACATCGCCACCAGAAAACCCCTTCTCAGCTCCCGACCCGTCGCCACAGCCCCGGCGTACGCCCTGGGTTTTAATCGGCCTGGGTTTAGGCTGTGGGTGTTTACTGGTGCCGTTGGTGTTAGTAGGGCTGGGGCTCACGGGCATAGCTTTTAGCGGCTGGCGCTGGTTTCAAACCTCAGGGGCAAATCAAACCTATGAGCTGGCGGTAGACCGCCTAGCCGACGACCCCCAAGTGGCTGAAATCTTGGGAGACTCGGTAACTTCGGGCTGGATCAGCAAAGTCGTCAGTCGAGGCGGTACGGAGAGGGCTGTGGCCTGTTTGCAGTTTCCGGTGTCGGGCCAGCAGGGCGGCGGCCAGGCCTATGCGGAGGGCGCACCACGGGGATCAACCTGGGAGTTGCACTACTTGACGGTGGTGTTGGACGAGGGCGCTCGCAGCTTTACTGTGGTAGAGCCTGCCCCCGGTGAGCCAGAGCGGCTATGCCCTGACTTTGATCAAGAAGAAACCGATCCCCTGGAGCCAGACATGGACGTAGAGATGGAGCCAGAGGTGTAGCGCTACTCTGCCTCACAACTGCCAATGCTCACCCAGCTTGTCGATCCATCTTCCCAATGCTCTTTCTTCCAGATCGGGGCGTTGTGCTTGAGAGTATCGATCGCATATTGGCAAGCGGCAAACGCCTCGGCCCGGTGGGGGCAGCCCACGGCCACCAGCACACTGATATCGCCCACGACGAGCTTGCCGGTGCGGTGGTGAATAACCACGCGGGTGGCCTCGGCCCAGGTAGCGTGGATTTGGGCGGCAATCTGCTTAAACACCTCCAGGGCCATAGGTTCATAGGCCTGGTATTCCAGTGCGACCACAGCTTTGCCCTCGCTGTTGTTACGCACCATGCCGCTCATTACCACCACGGCTCCGTTGGCGGGGTCGTCGGCCAGGGCATAGACCTCTTCTAAAGAGAGGGGGGCAAAGGTGATCCGCAGGCTATCGGCAGTGGTATCTACAGAAGGCCCGGAGGTAGCAAGCTGCATAAAGAAGCCATGAAAAACGACAGAGGCGGCACCGGCTTAACAAAAATTCGTCTACCGTGATTGACGGCTACGTTGTGCAGGGTCATCCCTTCAGCAGGGCAACGGGTATCGGCTAAAAGCAGCGCCGGTCTGGGCTGACATCCCCTGCCGCCAGTGCCTTGCATTATAGGATGGGCGACCCTGCGTCTGAAGGTCTCAGTTTCGGAGGTATACCGTGGTAGATCTATCGGCCTGCCAAGTGACATCGGCGGGCGAACTAACGCGATCGCTCTGGCACCTGCTCAAGTTGCTGCTACAACCGGGCGTTGTGCTGCCGGTGCTAGCTCTGATGATTATCACTCCCTGGATCGTGCGCCCCCGGCGGTGGCAGCGGCGGATTAGCCTGGCTGGGGTGCTGCTGGTGCTGCTCTATAGCCTGGGGCTGTCTCCTGTGGGCGCTGATATTGGCGGCAAAGGGCTGGCCCTGCTGATTCCTCACGACGGGGGCCAGCCCGCCGATGCCATTGTGGTGTTGGGTCGAGGGGGCAGCTTTCGCCCCAGTCGGGTAGCGGTGGCCGCCGACCTGTGGCGGCAGCAGCGGGCGCCGCTAATATTTGCCAGCGGCCGCGGCGACGCCACCGAAATTGGTGAAATGCTAGCCGCCGCCGGGGTACCAGCGACCGCCATCGACGGCGAACCCTGCTCGGCAACCACCAACGAAAACGCCCTGTTTACCGCCGCGCTGCTGCAACCCCAGGGCATTAAACGGCTGATTTTGATCACCGACCCGCCTCACATGGCGCGATCGCTGCTCACCTTCCGCAGTCTGGGCTTTGAGGTCACCCCTCACCCCAGTCCAGTGCCCAGTGGTCTCGACTTCGAAAACCGACAGTTTTTGGTGCTGCGCGAGTGGGCTGGCCTGATTGGTTACGGCATGATGGGTCGCTATTTTGCCCGCGAAACCGGGGAGCCGGGGTTTGGGGCGTAGGGAAGTGATGGGGTGACGGGGTAATGGGGTGACGGGGTTTTGAATTAAATGTCTTAACTCAAAACCACTCCCCTACTCATCACGCTCCTACTCCCTCACTCCCCTACTCCCCTACTCCCCTACTCCCTCACCCCCCTTCTTCCCCACCCCAATCAAATACAGCAGGGCCATGCGCACGGCAACGCCGCTGGTGACCTGGTCACCGATCAGGCTTAGCTCAGGGTCATCCATCAGGTCGGAGCTGATTTCGACGCCGCGGTTGACGGGGCCGGGGTGCAGCACTTTGACGGTGGGCTGGCAGGGTTGCAGGCGATCGCGCGTCACTCCAAAGCCCTGGTGATATTCCCGCAAGCTGGGCAGCAGGTGCTGAGCCATGCGCTCCTTTTGCAACCGTAGGGTCATGACAAAGTCGGCCCCCTCCAGCGCTGGGGCCAGGGTGCTGTGCTGCACAATGGCGCGGGGAATGTCGATGGGCGACTGGGTGATAAAAGCATCGGCAAAGCCGGGGGGCAGCAGGGTAGGGGGTGCGGCCAGATGCACTTCAGCGCCGCAGGCGGTGAGACACCACAGGTTAGAGCGGGCCACCCGCGAGTGGAGAATGTCGCCAACCAGGGCAATTTTTTTGCCTTTTAGCAGCCCAGCGGTGGGTTGATCCGGATTTAGGGTCAGGCCCAGCGTGAATAGATCGAGCAGGGCCTGGGAGGGGTGGGCGTGGAGCCCATCGCCACCATTGAGCACGCCGACGCCGGTGTGTAGGCGGTCCATCTCGGCGGCGATCGCCCCCGGCACCCCCGACTCCTGGTGGCGAATTACCATCAGGTTGGTGCCCATGGCCAGGTAGGTCTTGGCCGTATCTAGAATGGTCTCACCCTTGGTGAGGGACGAGGTGCCGGGGGCAAAGTTGAGCACGTCCGCCGACAGGCGCTTGGCGGCTAGCTCAAAGCTGCTGCGGGTGCGGGTCGAGGGTTCAAAAAACATGTTGGTGACCACCACCCCCTGTAGGGCGGGCACCTTACGGGTGCGGCGCGACAGCACCTGCCAAAAGCTCACCGCCGTTTCCATCACCGTTTCAAACTCTGCCGCCGTAAAATCAGCCAGCGACAGCACGTGTCGTCGATTCCAGGAAGCACTCGCCATGGCCCGTTGTCTCAACCCCGCTCAATACCGTCCCCACCATACCTGGCCGAGGGTCACAGAGATGAAGTCTAGGGGAATCTCTGGAGCAATTTGCCTGGCGCTGTTGGGGCTACTGGGGGGCTGTTCAGGGGATGGGGCCGGGTCGTTGCCCCAGGCAGAAGGCGCTGCCGAACCGGCGATCGCCACCTTTCAATCCCTAGAAACAGCGCCCGACCCGGCCGACGCCCTGGTGGGGGCCAGCCGCCTGGTGCAGGCCAAAGCTCGGCGGCTGGTGGTGCCCACCGACCCGGTCGCCGTTGACCTCTACACCCTCGATCGCACCTGTGAAGGCTACCAGGCCGAACCCATCCACGTGCCCCGCCAGCAGAGCATGGAGAACACCGTCGATCTGATTCTGGCGGAGCAGGCGATTCCAGAACTCACCCTCTCGGGCTACCGCACCCGCTTTGACCCTAGAACCAAAACCGTCACCATTGACCTGCGGGTAGCCCGCACCTCGCGCCGGGTGCTGCAGTCGTTGTCGGTGTGCGAGCAGAAGGCGCTGCTGGGCAGCCTGCGCGAGACTCTGGTGAACCAGCCCGACTGGCAAATTAAATCGGTGACCTTTACCAACCGGGGCAACCCCCTGGTGCTGTGACCTTAGGATCTCACCAGAGATTGCTGCTCAAACCAGCCCTGGAGCTGATCGACCGTAGTGCAGGCCATGAGTTTCTCTAGCAGGTTGCCCTGGCTAAAGTACTGAGCCACAGCAGCCAGCTGGGCCAAGTGGTCTTGGGTTGTACCCTGGGCGGGGGTCAGCAGCAGCACCACCACATGGATGAGCTGGTTGGCCCGCTGGGTACCGATCGGGCTTTGCCCATCGCGCTCCATGCCCCGACGATGGACCCCCAGGCACAGGCGGGTGCCCTTGAGCTTTGGCACCCGCGCGTGGGAAATAATCACCCCCGGCAGCACTTCGCTGGCGTAGCCCACATCGTCAAAGGCCAGGGCCTTGAGCACGCTTTCGTGGCGCGGGTCGTCGCGGTCGATGGCGGTGCTGAGCAGCGTATCGACCGCCTCTTCGTAGGTGGCGGCGGTGAGGTCGAGCCGCACCCGCTCCTGGGAGATCAGATTGGCCAGCGACATCGGCTGGGCAGCGCCGAAGGACTGGGCGTCTTTTTCGGAGGGGTAGAGCACCAAAAAGCTGAGCTTCAGGTCGGCCAGGGTTTGGGGCAGGCGTTCCAGGGTGCGATCGTAGGCGACGGTGCCCTCGCGGGCGCTCATCAGCACGATCAGGTCTTGATCGCCAGACGAGTCTTGGAGGATACCGCGAGCCTGATCCCAACTGGCTACCTCCATGAACCCAGTGCTGACTTCAATGGGCACATCCTCAAAGTGCTGGCGGTAGGGTTCGGCTCCGTCGTTTACCACCAGCACCTGAAGGTTGGCTCCCAGCTGGTAGGCCAGGTGCTTGAGCGATCGCACCCCTTCATAAAAGCCTGGGTTGTGGTCAATCACCGCGGGTAACACCGCCACCAGCCGCTGAAAGGTGCTGACCGGATGGTTGAGCTTGCACACCCACACCTGCTGGGGTGACTGCTCTAGCATTTGGTCAATCACCGAGCCAAAGATGCGCTGCTGGGCCGAGCGGTTGCCGTTCCAGCCGATCACAATGTCGCTAATGCGGCGCTCTAGGGCGGCTTCGACCATACCCGAGGCGGGGTTGCGGGCCACCCGCGTCACGGGGTTGACCGGCAAATCGAGTTCGACGGAGTGCATCACCGCATGGGCCAGCAGGCGCTCGGCGGCGGCTACGCTGCTTTCGGTAGCTTCGGCCTCAGTTTCCTCAGCCACCACCGCCAGCGGATAAATGGCCTCTTCCGACTTGTTGTCGCGCAGCAGAGCGGCGACGTTGACCAGGGCCTCGCTGGTGGAGGGGTTGGCCAGGGGCACCAGAATGCGCTGGGGGGCCTGGCGCGGTTCAAACTGCTGCTCGTCTTGCTCGCGGGCCACTCGGCGACCAAAGCGATCGACCACCGAGGGGCCCAGAATGCAGGTGGCAAAAATCATCAGCACCACGCCGTTGAGCACGTCGTCGCCAATGATGCCCAGTTCGTAGCCCACCAGGGTAGCGGCCAGGGTAGCGGCGGCCTCGCAGGTGGAGAGGCCAAACATCACCCATCCCTCGGCAGGGGTGTAGTTGTAAATGCGTCGAGTAACGCCTGCGGCGATGAACTTGGTGATCACGTTGGTGGCCAGCATCGAGATCATCACAATCCAGGCGCTGAGGCTGCTAAAGAGCACCGACACATCCACCAGCAGACCAATGAAAATCAGAAAAAATGGAATGATAAACGCTTCGCCAAAAAACTGAATGCGGGTCATCAAGCGACTGCGTTCGGGGATCAACCGATTCAGGGTCAGCCCCACTAGAAAGGCTCCCAAAATCGCCTCAGTCCCCACGGCGCGGGCCAAAAATGCGCCAATAAAGACCACCGCCAGCACAAACACAAACTCACTCTTGCCGCCGTCTTCCACATTGCGAAAGAACCAGCGGGCCAGGGGCGGCAGCAGGTAGACTACCGCCGCCACGTAGATCACCATGGCTAGGGCCAGGGAAATCCAGAAGCGGGTGCTGAGTTCGCCCTCAAACCCTCGGGCTACCACCACCAGCACCAGCAGGGCCACGGTGTCGGTGAGAATGGTGCCGCCCACGGTGGTGACCACCGCGTCGTTTTTCATAATTCCCAACCGGCTGATGATTGGGTAGGGCACCAGGGTATGGGAGGCAAACATACTGGCAATTAAAATGGCGGCGGGCCAGTCAAACCCCAGCAGGTAGCGAAAGATAATGGTGCCTGCAACCTGCGGAATTGTAAAGGTAATGATGCCAAAGACGAGGCTGCGATCGCGGTTTTTTCGAAACTGAGACATGTTGATCTCAAGCCCCGACAAAAACATAATGTAGAGCAGCCCTACGTTGCCTAACAGCTCAATTGCCTGGCCGCGTTCTAGGACATTTAGCACACTGGTGCCCAACACTACCCCGGCCACAATGGGGCCAATTAGCCCCGGTAGTTTAAACCGCTCAAAAATCAGCGGGGCGGCCAAAATTACCACCATACAAATGCCGAAGATCAGGATTGGATCTTCTACTGGCAGAGGCATGCCTAGAATTGATTCCATTTAAAGCGTCCTTAGCTATAGAGAAGCTATAGAGAATATTGAACCGTCATGGGCCAGTTCCCGGGGGATGCACCCACGGAATCGTGGGGGGCATGAAACCGATCCAACAGTTCAGGGATGTCCCAAGTAGGGGTCCCCACCGGCTGTTGTTTGGGCTGCACCACCATGAGGGTGCAAGGGCTATGCTGCATCACATAGTTAGTGGTGCGGCCAAATAGCCTTGATTTGAGGCTGGGCCTACCCCCGTGCCCCATGACAATCAAATCGGCCTGCCAAATCTGCGCCAGGTCACAGATTTGGCTACCAGCTTCCCCAATTTTGCAGGTCACCTCGGTCGCTACGCCCTGACTTTGCGCCTGAAGCGCGTAGTCACACAACTGCTGCCAAGCGGCATTGACATTGCCGAGGTGCTGATGTTGAAGCTGCTGGCGCTTGACCGTAGGCACCAGCCCAAAGCCCGCATCAATACAGGTGTTGAGCTGGGTCAGCGTCAGTGGGTTGAGGCAGTGAACCAGTAGTAAATGACCGTTGTGGTGCTGGGCTTGGGCGATCGCAAACCCCAGCACTTCGACGTCTCGATGGGTGCCATCGAGAGTCACCAAAATCCGACTCAAGGATGTTTTCATGGAATGTTCTCCAGAGTTCAAGGTCGATACAAAACCGTACCGTTGCGGTACCAACCAAGGACACTGACAAATTCTGTGTTCCCTAAGGAATGCTGAATTTCAGTCTCCTCTCAACGCCGACGGGGTTAGCTGACGGGCTAGGACTGAGAGATGTCCTTCCTGGCTGTTGGTCAAAGGATTGGTGTCCTTCAACCCATCAGGATTGGCCCCAATGAAATGGTTCCCCCGTTCTAGAACATTGGGCGCCGCAGGTGCAGCGCCCAACGCATATCTAGATTAGGCAGTCAAATTTATATCTCACAGAGACTATCATTGTCTATATTTGCGTCCAATCTATCCGTAGATATAAATGATTTTGTAGAGCTATGGGACAGATTGATCAACTGTAGACTAGGCCGATTTAACTTGCTTGAGAAAACGTCTCAACATCTACCTGGCTATCATTGGGTATCACAATAGTTGGGCAGGGGGCATGGTTATTCACATAGTTACTTACGCTACCAAGAATGAGCTTTTTAAGCCCTTTCTTGCCGCTGCTGCCCATAACAACCACCTCTGCTGCCCAGGTTTCGGCCAGTTGACAAATAAACAAGCCAGGATCAGTCGTTTCACAGACAAAATCTGTTGAAATATTTTGCTTTAAGGCTTCAGCCGCTAATTGCTCTAGCCATTGCTGAGCGGCTTGAACCTCCTGGAGATGGGCCGCTTCTTCTTCGTGCTGTACTTTGGTGGAGCTTTGTAGGCCAACTCCAGCATCGATCATTTTCCCCAAATCTTCGTAGGGCCTAACGGGGATGCTGTGCACCAGGCGCAACTGCCCCTGGGATCGTTGGGCTAGGTCTAAAGCGTAGGCAAAGACACGGTCGGATGCGGGGGTGCGATCGAGGGCCACCAGAATTTTTTGATAGCGCATGGGTTCTCCCCTTAATGGTGTTGGGGTTTGCATTGACGTTTTAGCTTCAGCTTCGCTACGGCCACCGTCAAACCAGTGAGGGCAGCCAGTAGGGAAGGTTTGACGGCGGAGTTAGGGCGATCGCAGACGAGCCGCCCCGCTTTTTGTGATTAATTGGGTTCTAATTTAGCAGTTTGCCAAAGGTGACCAGTTAGTGGGGTTCAGGGTGTACGGTTCAAGGCAGACCTGAAACCGTACACCTTGAACCCCAAACCCCTATTACTTGGGCAACCCCAACACTGAGCAGGGTACCTGAGGCGCTAGCTGCTGCACCAGTTTGTGATGGGCTGATTGGCAACCCACCAGCACGACCTCCGCCTGTAGTTCTTTGGCCACCTCGCTGAGTTCGGTGGCAACCTGACCAATGCGAAGGTGGGCATTGAGCGAACCTCGCCATTCGCTGGCCAAGCAGCGCGCTTGCCAAAGAATGCGATCGGCATTGGCGATGGTTTTGGGCTTGGTTTTGTCGACCACGTACACCACGTGGACCACCACCGGATTGGGCTTGGCCAATCGCGTTTGGTGGGCCATCCACAGGGCTATATCTAGGGCCCCTTGACTACTGGCAGAACCGCTATAGCCAACGACAAAATTGATGGTTTGCTCCGCCGTTTCATCGGCCCCCTGAGGGGGTTTGGGCTTAGACAGTAGCACCATTCGCTTCGTTAGTCCTTCGCTGCCCAGCGCGGTTTCTAGACGCATAAGCATGGGCTTGAGCACCGACTTACTTTCACAGACTGACGATTGGATGCGGCGCGCTTTCTGCCGTCGCTGACGGACAGGCGCACCAGATTGTGACCTGAGCTGCATGAGACCCTCCTAGAGCCTAGTCATGGACAGCGAACAAGCCGTGATTACACGACTTAGGACACTGAAATAGTCAACAGTTCAAAGCTGACGATTCAGTCTCCCCTCAATGCCGACGAGGTTAGCTGACGGGCTAGGACTGAGAGATGTCCTTTTCCGAATACCCTCAATTGGGTATTTAGAACTCGGAAATACGCCCCTTTTTCTGGTTCCCCCGCTCTAGCAGCCTTCATACCTATATAGACCTATATAACGGTCAGAGGCTGCATAGCTAGATTAGGCTGACTTGTTCGATTCCTTTAATTTTAAACTCGAAAAACAAAAAGCGTCAAGCTGAAGATTACGTTATATAACCATTTGTTTAAACCAAAAAGATTAGGATGAAGACCTTTAAGTGATTATAAATTTATTGGGAAAAGGAAATGTTTTGCCCTGGCTTTTATCATCAAATAAGTGATCTTAATAACAATTAAAAAGCTATTTGCAGGGGTCAGCATCATCCAAAGGAAGGATTTGAGGGGCTTGACCGATGCCATGCCGTGATCTCGCTGAACGCATAGAAAGTGGTTTACCGTTGCTATCGGCAAAGAAGTCTGTGATCCCTATGGCCCTCAGGTGGGGCGGCCATAGGTTGAAAAGTTCTGTTTTGGCAGGTTTCTTCACCAGCTTGTCATGGGTGGGGATGGGGGCGGGGGTGGCGACTGCGGCAGCGGCTATCCCTTGAAGAACCTAGGTGTCTCCGAGGGATAGCTGACTAGTTTGAGCGTTGTTTAATCGTGGTTGGGTCGGCCCCTAGCTCCTAACTTGGGAGAGTATAGATGTTTTAATGCCCCCTATTGGGGGCATGAGGGGCCAATACAAAGATTGGAACTCAAACGCTTGGTCAAATTAGGTAACGGCCCTCTGGTCAAACCCGTACTAATGGTTTAACTGATTTGCTCAAAGTAGCTGTCTAGGAATCCCAGGGCGTGGTTGCGCAGGTCGTAGTAGGCTGGTGACTCCCGCAGGGCGGCGCGATCGCGGGGGTGCTCAAAGGGCACCGTTAGAATTTCGCCAATGTGGGCGTTGGGGCCGTTGGTCATCATCACAATGCGATCGGCCATGTAAATGGCCTCGTCTACGTCGTGGGTGATCATCATCACCGCCTGGGGGTTGCGCTCCCAAATGTCGAGCACCTGGCGCTGCAGCCGGCTGCGGGTGAGGGCGTCGAGGGCTCCAAAGGGCTCGTCCATCAGCAGCATTTTGGGCCGAATCGCCAGGGCGCGGGCAATGCCCACCCGCTGCTTCATGCCCCCCGATAGCTCGTCGGGGTACTTGGTGGCGGCGGTGGTGAGGTTAACCATGGCCAGGTGTTCCTCTACCAGGTCGCTGCGATCGCGGGGAGACAAATGATCGCACACCTCATTGACGGCCAAGCGCACATTTTCACGCACCGTCAGCCAGGGCAGCAGCGAATACTGCTGAAACACCATCATGCGATCGGCTCCCGGTTTTTTGATCGGGTTGCCTTCTAAAAACACTGACCCCGAGGTAGCCTGCTCTAGGCCACCCACAATTTTGAGCAGCGTTGATTTGCCACAGCCCGAGTGGCCAATAATGGCAATAAACTCGTTTGCCCCTACGGACAGATTAATTTCATCCAGCACTACGGTGTGGTCGCCGCTGCCGCTGGGGTAGGCTTTCACCAAATCTTGAATGACTAGAAAATCGGTTTCAAACTCAACCTGCCGTTGGCTCGAAGGGTGAGGATATTGATTTGACTTAACCATGGATGTCTCCTGAATAATGTATCTAGGTAAAGGCAGATGCTTGGAAAGCAAGAGGTTTTGGGTTGGGAGCTTAGAATCTAGTAAGCGGGTATTTCACTAAATCAAGAGCTGCCATAAAAGGTTAAAAAGTTTGGACTTGCAACCTTTCACGACTCAACCTTTCAGGACAAAAAGATCTTCTGGGGCTGGTTAGCGCGAATCTCAAACCCATTCAAATAACCCACCGGGTCGCTGGGGTCGTAGGCCACGCCGTCAATAAACACCTCTCCTGGCTCCACCTTGTAATCTTCCGCCGGACAGTCAATGCCCAGGTCGGCGGCGATTTCGCGGTAGAGATCGGTGCGCCAGGCCAGGCGGGCTCTAGCCTCGGCATCGGCCGGAAACTCGGGAATTTGCCCCCAGCGCGCCGCCTGGGTCATGAGCCAGATCGACTGCGACTGCCACATAAAGGTGGAGTGGTCGCCAGCGGGGTGGGGCAAATCGTCGGGCAGCTCAAAGAAAATAGTGCTGTCGGGCATTTGCACCTTGCGACTTTTGCCGTCGAAGCCGCCGTAGTCATAGTTGCCGATCAGAGCTGGTTCTGTGAACTTGGGCGGGGCCCCAGTAAACGATCGCGCCGAAATAATCTCCGCCACTTCTGCCCGGTTGGCGGGGTCATCACAGTACTGGCAGGCTTCGATCATGGCCTTGACGAGCGATCGATAGGTCTTGGGGTTCTCGTCAATGAAGCTTTCCATCACCGCCAGCACCCGGTCGGGATGGCCGCGCCACACTTCCTTGCCGTGGGCAAAGGTAAAGCCCACCCCCTCGTTACCGCTAATGGCCCGGGTGTTCCAGGGTTCGGCCACCATGTAGGCCTGCATCGCCCCAATCCGCACGTTGGTCACCATCTGCGGCGGCGGAATGATGATGATGCGAAACTCCTCTAGGGGGTTAACCCCCGCCGCCGCCGACAGGTAGCGAATGAAGTACTCATAAATCGCGGAACTCAGCACCGTAGCCCAGACTCGGCGCTCGGGAGATAGACCAGCGAAGTAGCCACGGAAGTCGCGACCAAAAGCCTCCAGGTCACCCCCATACTCTCGCCAGGGGCGCAGGCCATACTCCCACATGGCGGGGTTCATGGTCATGGCGTTGCCGTGGCGGTGAATGGTCATGGCGGCACACATGGGGGCGCGGCGGGCTCCCTCCGCGCCAATGCGGGCATTGGTGACCGCTCCCGATACTACCGGCGAAGCATCGAGCCGGCCAAAGATAACGCCATCGCGGGAGGTGCCCCAGCTGGCTTCGCGGTTGAGGGCGACATTGAGGCCGTACTTGTAGAAGAAGCCCTTGGCCTGGGCCACGGCAAAGGGGGCGCAGTCATTCACCGGCACGTAGCCCACCCGAATACTCGATCGCTCTAGGGTAGCAGGGTCAATCACCCGCTCTACATTGGCCGCCTGGGCCACCGCTCCGCTGGGGGGGGCGCTACTTTGACGCAGCGTCTGCCCACAGGCCGAGGCCGCTAGCCCCGCCGTAAACCCAACCGCCCCCCGCAGGAGCGATCGCCGATTGATCGTGGTCATGGCTCTAATCCTTATAAATTGAGGCGTTTTGTTGTGGGAAGACCAGACACGTAGGGTGGGCACTGCCCACCAGGAATAAGGTTTCCAAAAATTCCGTTGGCTGGGCTATTTGCCAAAACTTCCTAGTTTGAGAGGGCTTGTGTGTACCCAGGGTCGTTGGTGGGCAGTGCCCACCCTACGGCTTCCAAACTTTTCTTTAGAGGGCTTTGACGGGGCGGTGGGTGGCCCACCGCTGAAGCAGGGTAATGGCGTAGTCAAGCACCAGGCCGGTAAGGCCGATCACAATTACCGCCAAGAACACCGAGCTAAGGCTTAATCGGTTCCATTCGTCCCAGATAAAGAAGCCGATGCCAATACCGCCGGTCAGCATTTCAACGGCAACGATCACCAGCCAGGCAATACCCAAACTCAGCCGCAAACCAGTGAAAATATAGGGCAGGCTGGCTGGCCAAATAATCTTGGTCATTTGCCGCCAGCGAGGCATTTCTAGCACCCGCGCTACGTCTAAATAGTCTTTAGGAACGCTGGCTACGCCCAGGGCAGTATTGATCACCGTTGGCCACAGCGACGTGATAAAAATCACGAAAATAGCCGACGGATTGGCCAGGTTAAAAATTGATAGGGCAATGGGCAACCAGGCCACCGGAGACACGGGGCGAAACAGCTGCACCAGGGGGTTGATGGCCATCATGGCACGGGGCGATAGACCAATCCAAAAGCCCAGCGGAATGGCCACTAGCGTGCCCAGCAAAAACCCCAGCAGCACCCGCCGCAGACTGGCCAACAGCAGCCAGCCAATGCCTAAGTTGCCCGGCCCGCGGCGGAAAAAGGGGTTGACAATGTAGTCGAGATTGGCGACCAATGCCTCCCAGGGCGTGGGCATTAGGGTGGTAAAAAACGTCGCAATCACCCACCAAAGCAGCAGAACGGCAAGAAATGCGATCGCTGGCAATACAATCCTTTCCCAAGGGAAACGAAATGTTTTCGTAGCAGAATTGGGCCGCCCCAAACGGGTGGCCGCACGGGTCTGTGACCTGGGCTGCATGAGATCCTCCTAGAGGCTAGTCATGGACAGCGAACAAGCCGTGGTGACACGACTTAGGGCACTGAAGCGACCAAACATTGTAAAAATGCTGACGATTCAGTCTCCCCTCAATGCCGACGAGGTTAGCTGACGGGCTAGGACTGAGAGATGTCCTTCTCCGATTACCCTCAATTGGGTATTTAGAACTCGGAGATTAGCCCCTTTACTGGTTCCCCCGCTCTATAGGCACTAGGTACCGATAGACTAGGCTGACTTGTTCGATTGGATCGAGTCTAGACGCAAATAACTAGGGATGTCAAGCAAGTTTTGACACTCTATAGCTAAATATTTTGGCCCGAATAACTAACTCTATCTCCGGGCTTAGGTACTTTTGCCGAAGACCTTTTGGTACGGTAATAAAAGTCTCTTAAATATCCCCTAGTTTTGACTCCTGAGCAACAATTTAAGGACTCTAAATTGTTGCTCAGGCTACCTAAAATCTAAAGACAGGTTTTTTTGAGCTGGTCTATTTAGCAGTAGCTTTGGGTGAGTTGGGTGAGCTGGGCTTTTTCATCGTGGGTGAGTTCCCAACCGAGGGCACCGGCATTTTGGGCCGCCTGACGGGCATTTTTAGCGCCGGGAATAGGCAGCACATTGCCCTGGCTCACCAACCAGTTGAGGGCCACCTGAGCGGGGGCGCGGTCCCTTTTTTCCCCAATCGCCTGCAGCGCTTGGATCACCGGCATCAGCTTAGTGAGACCGCTATGGCTAAAGCGCGGGTCGAGCCAGCGCGCCCCGGTAGGTTTGAGGTCGGCCTCGGGGGTGTACTTGCCCGTCAACAATCCTTGGGACAGGGGGCTGTAGGCCAGAATGGTAACGCCCAAGTCCCGCGCGGCGGCGATCACAACGCTGGTTTCAGCCTTGCGGTTGATTAGCGAATAATGCACCTGGTTGGTGGCCAGGGGAATACCTTCTTCGGCCAGGTAGCGATGGGCATCGCGCATTTGCTGAGCCGAGTAGTTGCTGACCCCCACCGCGCCAATGCGACCCCGTCTGACTTCGGCAGCTAGCGCCTGCATAAGGTCTTTTTGGCTGAGCAAAAAATCGAGCGGAAAGTGCACCTGGTACAGGGCAACGGAGGCCACCTGAAGGCGATCGAGGCTGGCGGTCAGGGTGTCAACCACAGATTGCCTAGAAAATCGCCAGGGAAAGGGAAAGTACTTGGTAGCCACCACGGCCTGCTGGGGGCGCTGCTGCATAAAGCGACCAATCAAGCGTTCAGATTTGCCAAAGCCGTAGATCTCGGCGGTGTCAAAGAGAGTCAGGCCGGCATCAAGGAAGGCGTTAAAGGCGGCGTGTAGCTCATCGTCGCTGTAGGTTTTGCCGTAGTCCCAAAACAGTGAGTCGCCCCAGGCCCAGGTGCCTATCCCCAGAGCCGGTACGACGGGGCCATCGGGGCCCAGGGTAACGGTTTGCAGGTTGGCAGTGGGGGACATAGAGAGACTCCGGAATGGGGGCAGATTACAGCGCTATTGTAAACTTTGGTAAAGAGCTTTCAGAATCATCCCTTAGGAAGAACCTCTATGAATCGCCGCCGTCTGTTGCAAGCCGCGCTGGGAATTTGTCTGGTTTG
>DASQNN010000107.1:0-8873 GCA_035644955.1 Nodosilinea sp.
AGCTTTGGCTTTCCCAAAACCGGGGCTTATCGGGCGCAGTTTTTGCTAGAGAGCGTAGCCAATTTGCGCCAGTCTCTCCAGGCCCTAGGCAGTGACCTGGTGGTGCGGGTAGGCCAGCCCGAGGTCATTATTCCAGACCTGGTCAAGGCCCACAACATTGAGGCTGTTTACTGGCACCAAGAGGTTACGACCGAAGAAGTGCAGGTGGAAAAAGCCCTCAAAGACAAGCTAGCGACCCTGGGCTGCAAGACCGCCGCCTACTGGGGGGCGACGCTCTACCACCCCAATAACCTGCCCTTCGCTGTGGACCGCCTGCCCGAGGTCTTTACCCAATTTCGGAAACAGGTAGAGCAGCATAGCACAGTAAATATAGGGTTACCAACCCCAGCTCAACTGCCGTCCCTGCCCCCGGTAGAGCCAGGCCCCCTACCCACCCTGGCCGATTTTGGCCTGGCACGCCCTACCCCCGACAGCCGTGCCGCGTTGACCTTTACCGGAGGCGAAACCGCTGGCCTGGGCCGCCTCAACCACTATGTGTGGGAGGCCGACTGCCTCAAGACCTACAAGCAAACCCGCAACGGCATGGTGGGAGCCAACTATTCCGCTAAGCTATCGGCCTGGCTGGCTTTGGGCTGCCTGTCTCCCCGACGGGTGTATGAGACAGTACAGCGGTACGAAGCCGAACGCATTCGCAATGACTCCACCTACTGGCTCGTCTTTGAGCTGCTGTGGCGCGACTACTTTCGCTTTATCTGTGCCAAACACGGCGATCGCGTCTTCTACCCCTCTGGCCTGCGCGGCCTGCGCCTCGCCTGGCGGCAAGACTGGCAGCGCTTCGATGCCTGGCGCAATGGCGAAACCGGCTTTCCGCTAGTAGATGCCAACATGCGCGAGCTGGCTAGCTCTGGGTTTATGTCGAACCGGGGGCGGCAAAATGTGGCCAGCTTTCTCACCAAAAACCTGGGCATTGACTGGCGCATGGGGGCCGAGTGGTTTGAGTCGCTGCTGGTCGACCACGATGTATGCAGCAATTACGGCAACTGGAACTATACCGCCGGGGTCGGCAACGACGCGCGGGGCTTTCGCTACTTCAACATTCCCAAACAGTCTAAGGACTACGACCCCGACGGGCGCTACGTCAAACACTGGCTACCGGAGCTGCAAGCTATTCCTGCGGCCAAGGTGCACGAACCCTGGAAGCTCCAGCCCGTTGAGCAGAAGCGCTTTGGGGTAATCGTTGGCGTCGACTACCCCCACCCCATAATGAACCTGGCCAAATCGGTGCAGGCCAATGAAACAATTTATAGTGCCGCCCGCCAAATTCGTTAGGAGGTTGGCTGCCGTTTGCTGGCAATGATTAACAGGGGTCGAAGCGAACGGCCATCGGCCTCAAGCCCGCCTTTAAGCTTAAATACGACACTTGGACACGTTCAGAGGTTATAGCTGTAGCCCGCCTGATTGAGACGTCCTCAAAAAAACGTTCCAACGCTGGAGCGCTTTTTTGAGGACGTCCCGAATTAACGTAACCACAGCTATGGCTCTTGTTTCGAAAGTAGACAGAGCGCTACAGCGCTGTTTTACAGATTTCTTTAACCGTAGTCTGTGTAACGGCGGCCAATGGTACGCTAACATAAACTTTATGCAGTGTTGAAAATGTCAAAGCTTACTGAATTACGCCTGCGGGTTAGCTCGACAGGTCAGAGCAGTTCCTAAGACAAACGCCTCACTAATGCATTTTCATAAATCAAACCTTTAAACCAAAAACTTAAATCAAAGCCTTGAATCAGCCATTTAATCTAAGACCCTAGCTTTGGACAGCTAGGGTTTTTTGTGGCTTTGGCACTCAATCTACCGGCCGGTGCCGTCAGCGGCACCGCGTCAGATGGCCTAACCTTTGCTATTATTGCGATCGCAGCTGACTATGAATTTTGTAGGGCGGGTACCAGGCCCATTGTTAGAAGCAAACAGCGTTTGCCCGGCCTGATCCAGCGATCGCCCAGCAGGATTCGATATTCGCTAGACCAGCCCACCTAGCCCTGGCAAGGTGGTCAAACTATTCCCGAAACACCTATAGGTTAAGGAAATTCGGCCACAACCACCAGGGAGTAAACTCCCTGGCTCACAGCAAAAGTCTGCTAAAGCAGACTGGGAAACTCGGTTCCCAATCCTCTTCAGAGGATTTCGGCTTTGAGCCGCAGACACCCACCCACTTGCCGTGCTTATCGGCCCCACGCACGGTGAGATCGATTAAGCAATTTAATGTTGCAAAGCAGGCAGGCCAGCCTGATCAGCCGCAGGCCTCGACCAGAAAGCCTTCGTCAGAACAGCTAGAACCACCAGGCTGGGCACGATTGATTTAGAATCACCACAGATAACCCTTTACCTCTGTGCATTTGGGAATGGCTCAGTCCTCTACGCCCCGCCGCCCTCTGATCAGCCCCTGGGACCGTCTGGTGGCCTTTACCACCAGCGAAACTGTGCTTTATGTCCTGAAGCGCATTTTGCAGGCCGCACTGACGCTGTTGCTGGCGTCGGCCCTCAGCTTTTTTGTGATTCAGCTGGCGCCGGGCAATTTCCTCGACCAGTATCGCCAGAGCCCGCAGTTTTCTCCCGAGACCCTGGCACAGCTTGAGGCTCAGTTTGGCCTCGACCAGCCCGTGTGGCGGCAGTACCTAAACTGGCTTTACCAGGTCATTTTTCACGGTAACTTTGGCCTCAGTTTTGCCTACCAGCGCCCCGTGGTCGATCTGCTGTGGGAGCGGGTGCCCAATACCCTGCTGCTCTCCTTTGCGGCCATCGTGATCACCTGGCTGATCGCACTGCCCATGGGCATCGTGGGGGCCGTCAACCAAAACAAAGGGGTGGATAAGGTGCTGCGGGTGCTGAGCTACCTGGGCCAGGGCATGCCCACCATCGTGACCGGCCTGCTGCTGCTGTTTTTTGCCCAGAGCGTAGCCCCCCTGTTCCCGATTGGCGGGCGCACCAGCATCATCCACGACGACCTCAACTGGTTTGGCAAGCTTGTAGACGTGGGCTGGCACCTAATTTTGCCGACCCTGGCCCTCAGCATCACCGGCTTTGCCGGGCTACAGCGCATTGCCCGCGGCCAGCTGCTCGACGTGCTGCGGCAAAATTACATTCAGACCGCGCGCGCCAAGGGCCTATCAGAAAATCGAGTGGTCTATATCCACGCCCTGCGCAACGCCATCAACCCGCTGATTACGCTGCTGGGCTTTGAATTTGCCAGCCTGCTGGGAGGCGCGTTTATTACCGAAACCTATTTCAACTGGCCCGGGTTGGGAAAGCTCATTCTCGAAGCCGTGCAGGCTCAGGATTTGTATCTGGTTATGGCCAGCCTCATGATGGGGGCGGTGATGCTAATTATCGGCAACCTGCTGGCCGATCTGGCCTTGAGCTTTGTTGACCCCCGTATTCGCCTGTCAGATATCAATTAGGGCTCCGCAGAAATTATGTCTCAGCTCTACTATTTGCTGCGATCGCGCGCCGACGGCAGCTACCTAGTCGCTCGCCCCCACGGCAGCGGCACCCCCAATCAGCCCACCCCTACAGGGTTTCTGCTGGTGTTTACCGCCGACTACGATGCCCTCAGCTACCTCAACGCCCACGCTCCTGAGCTGAGCGATAAATTTGCGATCGAGACCATTACCGCCTCGACCCTCAAGCCGCTGCTCAGCCGCTGGGATTTTCAGGGTTTGGGCATGGTTAACGATCCCCGCCTGCCCCAGGTGGAGTTCTTTAACCGCAGCTAGCCAGTGCCTATTCAAAGCCAAGAAAAATTCATCGCCCCACAATAGATTAATAATCAATACCCCTATCTCAGCCACAGCAGCCATGGCCGATAGAACACAATACCTGTTGGAATTAGTCCATCGCAACGTCAAACCGTACCTTGCCAACCCCAAGACCAAAGCCGCTATGGTCACAGGCTCGGTGGCTGAAGGGCTGTGCGATGAGTATTCAGACTGCGACGTCGTGCTGTACTACGAGGAATTGCCGTCCGATGACGAGTTGCACGCGGCCCGGCAGCAAAATCCTGGGGCAGAACTCATTGAGTTTTTGGGCGATCGCGAAATGGGTGCGTTTGGTGAATCGTTTCGGGTAAACGGGGTCGAATGCCAGTTTGCCCATACCGCGATCGCCCAGTGGGAAGCGGAAATGAGCACCGTACTAGAAAACTTTCAGGTTCAACCCGGCATCATGAAAATGCTGCACGGCACCCTGATTGGCATTCCGCTCCATGGGGAATCCCTCATTCAGCCGTGGAAAGACACCATTGCAAACTATCCCGACCAACTTGCCCAGGCCGTGGTAGAGCACCATCTCATTTTTTTTGCGCTGTGGGGCGTGCAGGAAAAGCTGTCTCGGCGGGATACCACCCTCTGGTACTACCAAATTTTGGTCGAGTCCGCCCAAAATATTCTCGGTGTGCTGTCTGGGTTAAATCGCTTGTACTTCTCGACGTTTCAATTCAAGCGCATGGGCACCTTTATTGAGCAGATGGATATTGCTCCACCAAATCTGGCGGATCGGCTGGAAGAGCTGTTTCACCAAGAGCCTTCCGTTGCAGCCCTTCAACTGGAGGCACTAGTACAAGAAACCGTAGCCCTGGTCGAAACCCATAGGCCCCAGACAGATACCCGAGGCGCAAAACGGCAGCTGGGGTGGAGGCAACAGCCGTGGCAAATCCGGATCGCATAGCCCCGATTCTCTAAGGAGATCCATCTGTAGGGGCAAATGGCATTTGCCCTGCCGAGTCGGGGGTTAGCCAAGCAGAACTCAGTACAAGGAGTTGGCAGCATCCATCGCCGTCAGTTCTGGCTAGAGCGAGTAAACAGTCTGAAATAAATTCCCTGACCCAGTTCTTTGATAGGAAAGAATAAATAGGTCAGCGGGTTGATGGTAACGATGATATTGCGCACATTGCGCTTAGCCAACGCCACCATTGCCCAGGCTACCCAATTGGCAGACATCACGCCAATCGGGTTGAGGTTGCTCTTAAACGGCCCCAAAATAACTTTGCGAACCACGCAGGGAGCATCGAGCCGCCGCAGGTTGATCAAGTCACCCATCAGCCGCTTAGACACCTCGTACAGAGGGCTAAAGGCTGGGTTGACTTCGGCTTCGGACGTGTTGACCCATACTTCTTTAGTAGCCCGCTGGGGCGAGGTTTCGACGGTGCTAAAAAAGACCTCCATCAATCGCCAGCCAGAGAGGGCGTTGGCTTCTAAGGACGTTTGAATCGCCTCGGGGGTGCGATCGCCGTGCACGTTCAGCCCGTGGTTGATGATCAGAATATCAACCTTTTTAAGCGCGTCTTGCAGGTCAGCCTCAGCTCCAGGCTGCCACTGCCAGCAGCCAACGCCTTCCTCAAAGGTGGCATCGGGAGACGTAGTCAGGGCAATGGGGCGGGCCTTTTGACGAACTAGCTCCTGCAGCAGGGCGCGGCCTAAGGTGCCGGACGCGCCGGTCACAGCCACGGTTTTACCCTTGAGGGAAAGGGCGGTACCCATCAGCTTATCTAAAAAGGTGAAGTAGCCAGAAAAGTAGGCATTGGTGTCGTCAAAGTGGTGCCGCCAGTGGTAGGTGCGGTTCACTCGCCAGTTGCCGGGGATGGTAGTCAGCTCGCCTGGTTCGTGGGTGAGGTCGGTGGTTAGCAACCAGCCCTGGGAGCGCCCGATCGCCGCCGTCAAAAACCCCAGACCGTAGACCGCCCCCAACCAAAGCCCGGCGATGCCGGTAGAAATGGCTAACCCCACCAGCGCCCCAGTCATTACAACGGCTTCGGGGGTGTCGTTGTAAAGCTGGGCCTGGCGGTAGAGGGTGGGGCTAACGGGGGTAAAGTCTTTTTTGTAGGCTCGGTGGTGCCAGTTGTGCAACCGCATGAGGGGCGGCCAGTAGTGGCTTACCACGTGATAGACATCCCGTATGGCCTCTGCCAAAACAATGGCGATCACACCCCACAACCCTTGCCAAACAACCGTTTCAAGCGGCATAAATCATTCATACCAAGTCGAGCAATTCACATTCTGACACGACTTGATGCGGGACGCAGGAGTCTGGGTGCAGAGACGCGTCACAAAGGCAAGCCTAGAAGCAACCTAAGCCGCTGGGCGCTAAACAGCCGGCTGGTCCGTCGCGGGGGTCGGAGCACCCACCGAACGGGTCACCTCAATGCCATTTTGCTCTAGCACGACCGTAGGTTCACTGCCGCGCACGTTGATGCGCTTGATCAACACCTGCCCGTTGGCCACGCGCTGACCGGCCCTAACGTACTGACTGCCAGCGGAGGTTTGCACCACCGCGAAGTTTTCGTTGCCGATGGTGACTACCCCAGTCACCAATACCGCTTCTGCCAGGGTAGGCTGCGGTAGCGCGGGTAGAGGGGCCAAGGGCAGCGGACCCGGCTGCCCACCACCGGGGGTTCCAGGGGCTGCTCCAGTTCCGGTTCCAGGGGCTGCTCCAGCTCCAGGGGCTGCTCCAGGACGTGGCGCGCCAGGGGTACCAGGAGCGGCAGCCACGGGAGAACCAGCACCCCCAGGGGTTCCAGCCCCACCGCCACCGCCGCCGGGCGTAGTCCCCGCTGCAGTAGCGGTACCGGGGGTAGGGGGCGGCGGTGGAGCCACAACCCGGGGCGGCGGCGGCGGTATGGGCACGGTTGCAAAGGGATCGGGACGGCTGTTGTTGATCTGCTGGAGCCGCTCATTGGGGTCGGTCGACTGAATTAAGTCGGCTCGGGCAATGGGCGCTAGCTGAGGCGCAACCGGCACTAGGGGTTCGGCAAATTCTTCGTCAGCGACCACCTGTTCGTCGGGCACCGGCACCGGCTCAATTACAGCGCCTTCGGTGGGGACACTGCCGTCAGGAGAAGTGCCGACTTGCCCCGCCCGCTGGGCCATAAAAGCCCCTCTTAGGGGAGTCGACAGCAGCAGCATTCCGAGTCCGCTGAGGGTCATAATCAGGCTATTGCGAGCCCATTTGCGACCCCAAAACTTAATGCAGTAAACCAGCAAGGGTATGATGAGCAGCGACAGCAGACCCCAGACCGGGCTAACTCGAAACGCATCTACTAGGCCAAAAATCCAGCCTACGATAGCGAGCAAAAAACCCAGTACAACCAATACTAAAAACGCGATCGCCCCCATGGCCAAGCCTCCTTGCTTCCTGAGCCAATGTTCCTAAACGATAGCTCAATTCTGCCGATGCGGCTCATTTCTGCCGATACCGAGTGATTTAGACGGTTTCGTCTTCGTTGGACACCATTAGAGTCTGGAGGTGCAGTAGCCCCTGCTTGACTCGGCGCGATACGGTGACGGCGCTAATGCCCATGCGCTCGGCGGTTTCTTTTTGGGTGAGATCGTAAAGAAAGACAAACTCCAGCACTTCGCGGGTGCGTTGTTCTAGCTGGTGTAGAGCTTGCTGTAGGCGGAGCTGATCTTCTTGGGCTAGCTGAAAGCTCTTGTACTTGAGATCGGGGAGCATGTCGCCCAAACAGGCCGATTCCTCATCTTGCACGGGGGCGTCAAGGCTCAGCAGCGAGCGATTGCGGTTGGCCAGCTTCACATCCTGCCACTCGGCCGTTGAGATATCAAGGGCGGTGGCGATTTCGGCATCGTTAGGCAGACGGCCCAGGTCGGCCTGCAGCTGGCGGATCACACGGGTTGACTGGCTCTGGAGAGCCTGCCACCGCCGCGGAATGCGCATAGAGGTGCTTTTGTCGCGCAGGTAGTGCTGAATTTCGCCACGAATGTAGGGAATGGCAAAGGAACTAAAGGCATAGCCCTTACCCATGTCAAACCGCTCGATGGCCCGAATTAATCCCAGGCTACCCACCTGCATAAGGTCGTCGAAGTTTTCGGTGGACTGCTGGAGCCACCGGTAGGCTTCGCGACGCACCAGCCCGATGTTGAGCTGTACCAGTTGGTTACGCAACTTGAGGTCAGGATTGCTCTGATACTGCCGCAGCAGTTCTAGGGTATTGCTTTTAGCTTGAAACCGAGGAGTGGCAACCATGGCAATTTCAGGAAACGTCCAAAATCCAACTAGATGAACCGAGAACTGTGCCTCCTTAACGGAGTAACCGTGGGCCAAGCAGATAAGACTACCCCTGTAGACGCAGGCAAAGACCCGCTGCCCTAACTCGGTCGAGCTCTGTTGGTAACAAGGCGGCGCATGGCAAAGAAGGATCGTGTGCTCGTGATATAAGCCTAAGGTTTAGGTAGAAAGGTCACAATCGCAAAACTACTGAGACCTCGAAACTCGCCTACCCAGTATAGAATCTGCTGGTTCCATCCTCGAAAGGGGTAGAGGTAATGGCGGCAAAGTGACCCTATAAGGGCGCTTCGACGGTCCCCTAGCGATATTTTTGGCAGCGGCAAGCCCTTGTGTCATAAAGGATTTAGCCTTGTTCATAAAATATCTACGGCTCTGTGAACTTTTGGTTAATTCAGCGTCTTCTTAGCGGTTGAGCTGGCCAATTTTTAGTTTTCTTTCAACAAAGTTGTGAAACTCTCTGGTGGCCCCGGCGGCTACGCCCGTATTTTTGCCAGGTTAGGTATGGGAGCGTTGCATTAAACTTGAGCGGGTTGGGGCGCCAGGCCAGTGGGCCCGATTTCCTCAGCCCGACCTCATCTATAGCTCCACGGGTCGTGACAGGATAGGGACAAGCCGGCGATCGCTGGTGCTGTATTCCTAGAGCCGTATTCCTAGAGCGGAATAGCCATGGTCTTTTTTCATCCTCGCCCCGACTGGCAACTGCCGGCGTCGCAGACGACGCCAGAGCGAGCATTTTGGCAGCGGCGGCGGTTTATGAAGTCGCTGCTGGGGGCAGGAGTGGGGTTGGCGGCGGCCTCAGC
>DASQNN010000108.1:0-4564 GCA_035644955.1 Nodosilinea sp.
GCCTTAAGGCCTGAATCCTACCGGCGGAAATCATCCGGATTGCTAAGGACACCCCAAAATCCGCTAGAGTGACAAGACACCTTTCGGGCTCACCGATTAGCTGCTAAATGTTTGTCGTAGTTTTCTTCACTTTGTCAACTATCGGGTTCCAATGAAAAAAGTCTTCGTTCTCGACACCAACGTATTGCTTCACGATCCGATGGCAATGTTTAGGTTTGAGGACAACGACGTGGTGCTGCCGATCACCATTATCGAAGAACTCGATCGCTTCAAGAAAGGCACCGCCGATACCGGTCGCAACGCCCGCTACGTGTCGCGCACCCTCGATGAACTCCGCCAGCAGGGGTCCCTGGTACAGGGCGTTCCCCTAGAGCAGGGCGGCACCCTCAAGGTGGCCCTGTGCCACCGCGACACCCTGCGCCAGCTGCCCCCCGAACTGGAGGGCGACCTGGGCGACAACGCCATTCTGGCCGTGGCGATGGAGTACAAGCACCACCACGACATGCCCGTGGTGCTGGTCAGCAAAGACACCAACCTGCGCATCAAGGCCGATGCCGTGGGGCTGGTGGCGGAAGACTACGAGACCGACAAGATCGACATTGACGATCTCTACACCGGCACCCTGGAGGTGATGACCTCCGCCGAGGCGATTAGCCAGTTGTTTGGCGACGGCCACCTCAAGCTCGACGTGCCCCTCTACCCCAACCAGGCCATTACCCTGGTGGATGAAGCCAACCCCACCCACACCGCTCTGGCCCTGGTGCAGGGCAGCACCGGCAAGCTGGTGCCCCTGGCTAAGCTGCCCCATGCCGGAGTGTCGCGGGTGCAGCCCCGCAACCGCGAGCAGCGCTTTGCCTTCGAGCTGCTGCTGCAGGACGCGATCTCGATGGTGACGCTGGTGGGCAAAGCGGGCACCGGCAAAACCCTGCTGGCGATCGCCGCCGGGGTGCAAAAAGTGGCCGACGAACGCCTCTACTCGCGCCTGCTGATTGCCCGCCCAATTGTGCCCCTGGGTCGCGACATTGGCTACCTGCCCGGCGATATCCGCGAAAAACTTAACCCCTGGATGCAGCCCCTCTACGACAACTTTGACCTGATCTTTGGCACCCAGGATATGCGCGGTCGCCCCGAGCACTGGCGGCGCGGCCACGACGAGATGATCGACCAGGGGCTATTGCAGATTGAGCCGCTCACCTACATTCGTGGGCGATCGATTCCGAAGCAGTTTTTGGTGGTAGACGAGGCCCAAAACCTCACCCCCCACGAGGTCAAAACCATTCTCACCCGCGCTGGGGAAGGCACCAAGATCATTCTCACCGGCGACCCCGAGCAGATCGACAACCCCTATGTCGATGCCTCTAGCAACGGCCTCACCTACGTGGTCGAGCGGTTTAAGCGGGAGGGGCTGGCGGGGCATATTTCTCTCTGCAAAGGGGAGCGATCGAGCCTGGCCGAGCGGGCGACAATGCTGCTGTAGGACTGGCAAATTTGCTGTTGCAAACCTAACGTCGGTGGCCTGCGAAGGTAGCGTGGGCCACCGTGCGATCGCGCTACGGCAACAGCTAGCGCATTTTAGCTCAGCCGCCGCTATGGCGCGGGGGCCACACCAGCCTCAGAGGACGGAGTAGGCGGCATCAGGTTTGCCGATCGAGCAAGGCCAGGGCCTCAGCGAGCGGCAGGGGACGGCTGAACAAAAACCCCTGACCAATGTCGCAGCCCATCGCTTTTAGGGTCGCCATTTGGGCCGGGGTTTCAATGCCTTCGGCCACGGTGGGCAGGCCCAGCTGGCGAGCGATGTCGATGATCGAGCCGACCAAAATTTTGGCGCGATCGCTGGTGCACAGCTTTTTGATAAATGACTTGTCGATCTTGAGGCAGTCAATCTCACAGCGCTCCAGGTAGTTGAGGCTAGAGTATCCGGTGCCAAAGTCGTCTAACGAAACCTCAAACCCGGCAGCGCGGCACTTGCCAATCGAGTCGATGGCTTCTACCTCATCTAAAAAAATGCGCTCGGTGACCTCCAGCTTAATTTGCTGAGCCTTGACCCCGTGGCGCTGGGTGCAGGCAATGAGGCGATCAAAAAAGTCGGGCTGCTGAAACTGCCGCACAGAGATATTGATGCTGATAAAAAAGTCGGTATTGCTCTGACCCAGGCTGTGGAGTCGGTCTTGAAAACGCCGTAAATCGGTACAGGAACGCTCCAATATCCAGTCGCCCATGGGCAAAATCAGCGTTGTTTCTTCCGCCAGAGCAATAAATTGGTGGGGTGCTACCAGGCCTCGCTGGGGGCACTGCCACCGCAACAGTGACTCAAACCCAATTATTTTTTGGCTATTCAGGTTGAGGAGGGGCTGATACACCATAAATAGCTCGTCGCTGCGAACCGCATTTTGCAGATCAGACTCCAGCTTGATGTCGTCTAAAATTTGCTGGTACTGCTGATTTTTGGCGTAGGCATTTTCGGTAACCGCCGGCCCGGGCAGACTAATTTCAGGGTTGGTCAGGGTCTTGAGGTAGGCATTGTAGGCCCGGTTGCGATGCAGCGACATCGAGATAAACAGCCGCACCATCGGCGACGACGATTCGATCCGCTCGGCCACCTGAGCTGCCGAGACAACGATACAACGGCAGGGGCCCATGGCCCTGGCCGTGGCCGATCGCGGCGAGGCGTCGATAATGCCCATTTCCCCGAAGATATCCCCTGGGCCTAGCACGTTGAGCTGGAGCGAGTCTGGGCCAGTGCCAACAAAAATTTCTACATAGCCCGATTCAATAATGTAGGCGCGATCGGCGGAACTGCCTTCAATAAAAATGGTGTCTCCACCGTTAAAAAGACGAATATTGCACTCAGGCGATACGGCGATGTCGGCTACCAGGGCACTGCTGTCGCTTTCCGGTGAAATAGCTTCTATTGGGGCTGGTTCCGCTGGCGCTGTGGAGCCAGGCGACGTGACGTTTTTCATTTCAGGAACAACCTTGGGGGGCTTTGCCCTAGCATCCCCTATTTCTTTAGGGCTATTGATGACTTAATTGTGAAGTGTCAGTAATTATTTCCAAAACTTCTAGCCAAGTCACCAGCAGGACATGTACCTGTCACCGTCAACACTGATCGAAATCACAATCAAATCACAACTATTGAAACAATTACTTAAGGGAGGTCTAGACTGTCTGACATCCGCCAAATCACGGGCACCGTCTGAGCTGACTCTGGATCATTATAAATTGGTTAAGCAGTTTCATGGGTAGGGTGATGGTTCGGGTTGGTATTATTCCTATTCCATTTCCCCTATTTATTTCCTTAAAGCACTATGACTGTCTTCTCTGTCCCGTCTGCTTGCTCAGTTAGCCAGGTTACGGTGGTGGGGGCGGGCAATGTGGGCAGTACCCTGGCCCAGCGCCTGCTCGAACACAATCTGGCCAACGTGGTACTGGTCGATATTGTGCCGGGGCGACCCCAGGGGGTGGCGCTAGACCTGGCCCAGGCGGCGGGCTGTGAAGGGCACAACCGCACTATTGTCGGTACCAACGACTACCAAGATACCGCCAACTCCAGCATTGTGGTGATTACCGCCGGGCTGCCCCGCCGCCCCGGCATGACCCGTGACGACCTGACTCAGGTGAATGGCAAGATTGTGATCGAGACGGTGCGGCGATCGCTGGCGGTGTCGCCGCAGGCCCACATTGTAGTTGTCACCAACCCGCTGGACGTGATGACCTACCTGGCCTGGAAGACCAGTGGATTGCCTGCCCACCGAGTGATGGGCATGGCCGGGGTGCTCGACTCGGCCCGGTTTCAGCGCTTTATTGCCTGGGAGCTGGGGGTGCCGCCCCAGGATGTTGCGGCGATGGTGCTGGGTGGCCACGGCGATTTGATGGTGCCTTTGCCCCGGTACACCACCGTCAGCGGCATTCCGGTGGGCGAGTTGCTGAGCGCCGATCGCCTGGCAGCCCTGATCGATCGCACCCGCAATGGCGGAGCTGAAGTTGTGGAGCTGCTTCAGCAGGGCGGAGCCTACTACGCCCCGGCCTCGTCGGCCTGCGCCATGGTGGCGGCCATACTGGGCAACCAGCGGCGAATTTTACCCCTGGCGGCCCACCTGACCGGCCAGTACGGGTTAGATGACCTCTACCTAGGGGTGCCCTGCCGCCTGGGCCAGGGGGGTATTGAAGAGATTCTAGAACTGTCGCTGTCGGCTGAAGAACAGGCGGCCCTGGTGCGATCGGCGGCCTCGGTCAAAGCGCAGCTGCCGGGGGCTTTAGCCCTACTGGATGCCTAAGGGTTTGGCGGTTGCCGCTGGCCCGCAGGTCTGAGGCGACAGCCAGGGACCGAGCATCAGTTATTAAAATGGCAGAATCGATAGGTACACTGTCTGTTAACACGGTTCCCAGCTCCAGGTTTTGCGATGACGGCCTCCACTCCCGCCCTTTCTGCCCAATACGACCCCACTCAGACCGAGACGAAGTGGCAAACTCGGTGGGAGGATGAGCAGGTCTTTAAAGCCGACCCCGACCATCCCGGCGTTCCCTACTGCGTGGTGATTCCGCCGCCCAACGTGACCGGCAG
>DASQNN010000109.1:0-5463 GCA_035644955.1 Nodosilinea sp.
TAAAAAAAGGCGGAGAGCGATCGCTCTCCGCCTTTTAGCTAGCCGAAGCAAGGCTGTGGGCTAGGGCAGGGTGCCCGGTTAGTTAGAGCCAGGTTCAGAGAACTCGGCATCGATCACATCATCACCACCGCTAGAGCTACCGGCGTCGGCAGAAGCGTCAGGGCCGGGGGCTGCCCCGGCAGCATCGCTGCTGGCCTGCTGGTACAGGTTGGTGCTAATGCCGTAGAGGGTTTGCTGCAGTTCGCCGGTGAGGGTTTTGATGGTATCAAAGTCCTCAGCTTCGATCGCGGTGCGCAGCGACTTGATCTGCCCTTCGGCTTTTTCTTTGTCGGCGGCAGGCACTTTGTCGCCCATGTCGGCCAACTGCTTCTCGGCCTGGTAGGTGAGCGAGTCGGCCTGATTTTTGAGGTCGATGCGCTCACGGCGCTCTTTGTCGGCGTTGGCGTTGGCCTCGGCGTCTTTCACCATGCGCTCGACCTCATTCTCATCGAGGGTAGAGGCACCCGAGATGGTGATGGTCTGCTCTTTGCCGGTGCCCTTGTCTTTGGCGGTGACATTGAGAATGCCGTTGGCGTCAATGTCAAAGATCACCTCGATCTGGGGCACACCGCGGGGGGCAGCAGGGATGCCGGAGAGCTGGAAGGTACCCAGGCTCTTGTTGTCGGTGGCCATTTCGCGCTCGCCCTGGAGCACCTTGATCTCCACGTTGGTCTGACCGTCTTGGGCGGTGGAGAACACCTCCGACTTTTTGGTCGGGATGGTGGTGTTGCGGGGGATGAGTTTGGTCATCACGCCGCCCAGGGTTTCCACACCCAGGGACAGGGGGGTGACATCGAGCAGCAGAATGTCTTTGACTTCCCCAGCCAGCACGCCACCCTGGACAGCCGCACCGATGGCGACTACCTCGTCGGGGTTAACGGTCTCGTTGGGCTCTTTATCAAGGGTGCGCTTAACCACATCCTTGATTGCAGGAATGCGGGTCGAGCCGCCTACCAACACCACCTCATCGATGGCGGTTTTGGCAACTTTGGCATCTTTGAGGGCCTGCTCAACCGGGATGCGGCAGCGATCGATTAGATCGGCGCACAGCTCCTCGAATTTACCTCGGGTGAGGGTCATCTCCAGGTGCTTGGGGCCATCCTGGGTAGCGGTGATAAAGGGCAGGTTGATTTCAGCTTGGGTAACGCTCGACAGCTCGATCTTGGCTTTTTCAGCGGCTTCGGTCAGGCGCTGGAGGGCCTGCTTGTCTTTGCGCAGGTCGATGCCTTCCATTTTCTGGAACTCACCGGCCAGGTAGTCAACGATCTTCTTGTCGAAGTCGTCGCCGCCCAGGTGGGTGTCGCCCGAGGTGGCCAGCACTTCAAAGACACCGTCGCCCACTTCGAGAATGGAGACGTCGAAGGTACCACCGCCAAGGTCAAAGACCAGAATGGTTTCGTTGCTCTTGCGATCAAGGCCGTAGGCCAGCGACGCTGCGGTGGGCTCGTTGATGATGCGCAGCACCTCTAGACCGGCAATTTTACCGGCGTCTTTAGTGGCCTGGCGCTGGGAGTCGTTGAAGTAAGCCGGTACGGTGATGACCGCCTGGGTGACTTTCTCGCCGAGGTACTTACCAGCATCATCAGCTAGCTTGCGCAGGATCTGCGCCGAAATTTCTTCGGGCGAAAATTGCTGGCCCGCCTGGGGACAGTCAATTTTGACGTTGTTGCCTACGTTCATCACTTTGTAGGCGACTTCGGTTGACTCGGTGGTGACTTCATCGAAGCGACGCCCGATAAAGCGCTTGACCGAGTAAAAGGTGTTTTCGGTGTTCATAACCGCCTGGCGCTTGGCGATCTGGCCGACGAGGCGATCGCCATTCTTGGCGTAGGCGACGACCGAGGGAGTGGTGCGAAAGCCTTCAGCGTTAGCGATAACGGTGGGCTTGCCCCCTTCCATAACGGCGACCACAGAGTTGGTGGTGCCCAGGTCGATTCCAACTACTTTACCCATGTTGTCTTTGCTCCGGCTTGACAGCTATATCATCTATAGTGCTTGCTCAAGCCATTTCTCTGAAGGAGGGGATACCGAACCGTGGAAGGCGGGGTGAGGGGTGTGGGAGTGGATGAGGGAGGTGAGGGGTGTGGGGAAGATGGGGGAGCTTATCCTTTCCCTAAGATGTATCTGGTGAGTGTCTCTTGTCATTAATTACAATGACTGCTCGCACTCAAGGATCGACTGTAACGGCTCGACTAGGGGCGGTAAGCTGCGGTGAATCGTTCTCCAAATGGTGGGTATATCTAGCTGAAAGTATTCGTGGGCAGCAACGTTTCGCATGTCTTTCATTAAGCGCCATGGCAGGTCAGCATAGCGCTGTTGAATCTCTTCAGGAATATTGGCTGAGGCTTCACCAATGATGATGAAGTCGTAGAGCACCGCCTTGAAGATAGTTTCATCATCTTCAAACACTTCAAAACTGATGGCTGACGTGCGTGCTTGAATAGCGCTGATTGCGGTCAAGATGTCGTGAATGCGAAGCAGCCAGTCTCTAGAAGACACGAACAGCATCCTTAGTAACCGGTTCTCGAAGATGGGCTTTGAGTGCTGCTCGGGTGCCTACATCTACGGCACAGCCTAAAAGGTCTTCGAGATAATGCTGTACCCGAAATATATCAAACAGGGTTGGCTCGATGGCAAAATCGACCAAAAAATCGACATCGCTATGGAGATGGGCCTCGTTGCGAGCCACCGAGCCAAACAGGTCTAATGTTTTAACCCCAAGCAATTCAAGATCGCTCTGGTGAGCCTGGGCTAATGCTAGAACGTACTTGCGATTCATGCTAACGATTCAGTGGCAAAGCCATTTTGGGAAGCCTTGAGCTCATTCTGCCCTGTCTGTAGGCTAAGGTTGTTGCCCATGGTTTGGCTCTAACCTTCTGGCATTGGTAAGCCCAGCTTGATCTTAATTTACTTCAGATAGTGGTTGCCCTCGGGAGTGAGGTGCAGATTGACCACGGTCCGGCCATACACCACAAGCAGCCCCTGCTCGACCAGGCGCTCTAATAGTCGCTGGCGATCGCCCACCGACACCCGCCGATGGATTTGGCCGGGGTGAATTCTGCCGCCCAGGCACGATCGCAGAATCATCAGCTCGTCGGGGGTGACGGGCCACACGGAAAGATCGAGCTTGAGCAGGGTTTTGCCCGTGAGGGTGAGGCTAAACTGGGCGATGTCATGGTCGTAGGTCAGCCAGCCTCTGGCCTGAAGCTGCTGACAAGCCTTGACCCGCTGACGCAACGAACTTTTGCTCTCAACCGGCAGCGCGGTAAGGGTGTCGTAGGTGCCCCCAGCAGCTTTAAGCTGCCTTAGAATAGCCAGCTCAAGGGAGGATGGAGCTAGAGAGGTAGTCTGGGTCGCGCTCATCGGGGCCTAAAATGATTGGGGCATCCTGAAACGATTGGCGTGGGGTGAAGTGTAATGGAAGGGGGCGAAGTGATGGCGCTTGGGGCTAGGCTCTGACCGTTGCGCGCTAGTTCATGGTAACTAGTTTTATCATGCCGCCTGCATCTTACCCACCGTGACCGCCGCTGTGCCTTTGAATTCTCAAACCTACCTGGGCCATAACCAGGAAGTCTACCAGGAGCTGCGACTGGCTCTGCAACTCAACCTGCGGCGGCAGCTGCTGATTGCGGTGTGCGATGACGTCGCTCTGCAAGAGCAGCTGGCCCAGCGCCTGGAGTCTAACTTTAGCCCCCTGCCCGAGACGGTGCCTTTGGCCCCAGAGGTGCGGACGCGGCAGCTAATTTTGGTGACGCTGCGCCTCAGCGGCGATCGCCCCGATCTGGTACGCGAGGTCTTGGTGTGGCTCAAGCAGCAGCGACGATTACCGGACAAGTTGCCCACCACTCCGGTCTTTCAAATTGTCGGTATCGATCAGCTTACGCGCCAGTCGCCCACGGTACAGAACCGGTTTTTGGCCTCGCTAATCCAAGTCGATGCCCTGCTGACTCAGCTCGACTGTCGGCTGGTGGTGTGGGTGCCGCGCCCCTGGCTGGGCAAAATTCGCCAGACGGTGCCGGGCTTTTGGCGATCGCGCAGCGGGCTGTTTGAGTTTGTGGGCGAACCCAGCCCCCAGCCGGCCTCGCCATCGACGCCGTCCCAGCCTGGGCCATCCGTCACTGGAGAAACGCCAGAACGCCCAGTCGCCGAGCCGTCGGGCCTCTGGCACGTGCTGCGCGACGACCTCTCCACCTTTGAGCAGCCCCTGTCGCCCGCAGCTGCCGAGACTTCTGCCTCTGGGGCCGCTGCCGCTCCACCGTCGCCCGCCCCGCTTCCTAGTTCAGTGGATAAGGGCCCGGTGGACAAGAGCCCGGACAAGGGCCCGGTGGACAAGGCGGCCGCGGAAGCTCTAGCGAGTTCTCAGCCGGGCACCCCCCAAGGCTATACGGTTTTAGAGGGTAGGGGCCTAGAGCAGGGGGCGTTTTCGAGCGTCATTATGCCGCCAGTGGGGGCGCTCGCCGCCGATACCTTGGCCGCGCTGCAGCAGGCTCCCGCCCCGCCGCCCGACCCGATCGCACCAGAGCCCCCCGCCGCCAGCGCCGTGGCACCGCCAGCGAAGGGCCTGCAACTGCCCCCCGAACTGGCCCAAGACACCGAACTGGTGAATCTGTGGCGCTACACCCAGAGCTTGGTTGACCAGCAGGCGGGGCCGCTGACCCTGGCGCGAACCTACCTGGCCCTGGGGCAGCTAGGGCGCGATCGCATGGCCGTCGATGCCCCGGCCGCCGGCGTTTTAGACTTTGCTACGGCAATGTACAACCGCGCGATCGCGGGTTTGCCCGAAGGCAGCGCCGACTGGTGCGACGCCCTCAACGACCTGGCCAGCCTCTACTGGCTGCAAGGGCAGCAGGAAGACACCGCCGATCCGGCCTCCTGGCTGCGGCGCAGCGTTGACACCTACGAAACCGCCCTCACCGGCAGCCAGGACACCATCCCCGCCGACACCCTGGGGCGCATCTACGGCAACCTGGGTACGGTGTACGGGCTATTGGCCAACCTGGAGGAGCCCGCAGCTTGTCTGGAGCAGGCGGCGGCGGCCTATCAAAACGCTTTGCAGTACAGCCCAGCCGCGCAATCGCCCCTAGACTACGCCAACCTGCAAAACAGTTTGGGGGCCGTTTACTGGCGGCTGTCCCAGTATGACCAGGCCCAGCACCACCTGGCCCAGGCCATTACCGCCTACTCCGAGGCCCTGGCCCACCGCACCGCCCAGGATGCCCCCCTGGAATACGCCATGATCCAAAACAATTTGGGCATTGCCTACTGGAGTTTGGCCCAGCACCAGCAGTCGGTGGTTTTGCTCGAGCGGGCGATCGCCGCCTACCAGGTGGCCCTCCAGTACCGCACCGTTGCCGTCGCCCCAGCAAGCTGCGCCGCCACCGCCAACAACCTGGGCACCGCCTACTGGGACCTGGCCCAGCAGTC
>DASQNN010000110.1:0-2098 GCA_035644955.1 Nodosilinea sp.
ATGCGCGAGTGGGGCAGGGCAACCCGCTTGCCGTGGCTGCCCGCCGCCAGCAAAAACGCCCCCATGGAGGCCGCCAGACCCAGGCAGATGGTGACCACGTCAGACTTGATGTACTGCATGGTGTCGTAGATAGCCATGCCCGCCGTCACCGACCCACCGGGGGAGTTGATGTAGAGGTAGATGGGCTTGGTGTTGTCGTCGGAGTCGAGGTACAGCATGGCCGCCACAATGGAGTTGGCCAGGCTGTCGGTGACCTCTTGACCCAGAAAAATAATCCGCTCTTGGTTGAGGCGGGTGTAGATGTCGACCCACTGGGAGTACTGGCTACCGGGCAAACGATAGGGAACTTTGGGAGTGCCGATGGGCATAGTGCTCTTTTAACCTAAAAACAAAACAACAAGAACGCAGTGGTCACGGGCGTAGCTTCTCCACGGGGAGTTAGACCGGCTTTAAGGGCGATCGCCACTGAATGCGGAGGGAAGCTTGTAGCCTAAACCCCTGCCCTAGCGGGTACCTGAGGCAGCTCTTTGCGGCTGGTTAGCACGCGATCGATGATGCCGTATTCCTTGGCCTCTTCTGGGTTCATGTAGAACATGCGGTCAGAGTCGCGCATCACCTCATCTCTGGTTTTGCCGGTGCTCTTGGCCAAAATGTCCATCATGGAACGCTTGTTATCGAGCACTTCTTTGGCCCGAATTTCGATGTCGGTGGCCTGACCCTGAGCACCACTGCGGGGCTGGTTGAGCACAATGCGGGCGTGGGGCAGGCTGGCCCGATAGCCCTTAGTACCCGCCGCCAAAATGACCGCAGCAGATCCCATGGCTTGCCCCAGGCAAATGGTGTGCACTGGTGGCTTGATGTAATTCATGGTGTCGCAAATGGCAAAGGCTTCGGTGTCGTAACCGATCATGTTGCCGTCATACCACGAGGTGCCGGTGGAGTTGATGTAGAAGAAAATAGGCTTGTCGGGGTCGTCGAACTGCAAAAACAACAGCTGAGCAATGATCAGCTCGGTGACGTCAATGCCCACCTGCTGCTTGACATCATCCCCTGAGAAGAGGGGCAGTCCCAAATACACAATGCGCTCTTTCAGCAGCAGCGAGGGTAGATCTGGGGGCGGCGTGCGGTACGTTGCATCGCCATACGGTGCCTGCACGGCTTTAATCTCTAAACTCATAGACCGAAGACGCCCAAAGAACGGGTTTTTAACAGTGTAACGCGGGATTGAGCTGGGTTATGGGCCACTCCCAAGACGGATATCCCCACCTATATCTCTACAGTTTGATAGAGCCGATTTCATCCCCGCTGTGGATGGGTTTTCATTGAGCTTAGGCCTAGAGTAAAACAGGATTTGCGTTAAGGAACTTAGCACCATGTCCATCGAAGATCGCGCCAAAGCCACGGCTAAAAACATTGAAGGCAAAATGCAGGCCGCTGCCGGTGAAATCACAGGCGACACGAGAGCTAAAGCTGAGGGTGAGGCCAAGCAAGCCCAGGCCCAGGCTACCCACGCCAAAGAAGATGTGAAAGATTCTTTGAAGAGAGCGATTGATTAAGGTATGACGGCGATCGCCCGCGCTAGCGCCCGCGTAACGTATTGAACCCTACTCGCTACTGATGGGGGCGGCCACTGGCTGCCCCTTTTTGTTGGGTTTTTATTGGGGTTAACGCCATTTTGTTTAGCGACAATTGTGTTTAGCAGCAGTAACGGGCCTGTAAAGATGCCTCGAAACTGTGGCTGGTGGCGAAGTTGGTGAGTAGATTTCAGTTTGGGGGCCAAAATGGGCTTCCTAAACCAGGGAGAGTTCCCGTCTACCGCCGGAATGTGCTGCGCCTATGTTCTCAATTTTTATACTGACCCACAATGAGGAGCGGGATATTGCCGCCTGTATTGAGTCGGCTCTGCTGTCCGACGATGTGATTGTGGTGGATTCGTGCAGCCGCGATCGCACCCAGGCGATCGCCACTCAGTACCCGGTGCGCTTTGTCGAACACCCCTTTGCCAGCCACGGCCAGCAGCGCACCTGGATGCTTCAGAACGTGCCCTACCGCTACGACTGGGCCTACATTCTCGAAGCCGACGAGCGCATGACGCCGG
>DASQNN010000111.1:0-3470 GCA_035644955.1 Nodosilinea sp.
GTTCAGCAGGCCCACCCCCTCCAGGGTGTCGTCGCTTTCGGGGATGATCTCCTGCCAGCGCTCCTTCTCCGGCTGGGTAATATCGATCGCAATCAGCCGACCCTTCGGTGCCTCCAGATCAGTCGTAAACCAAAACAGCGATCCCTCGTTATCGACAAAGCTGTAGCTGGCCTCAAACTCCGAAATCAGCTCTACTACCGGGCTTTCTGGGTCGTTCAGGTCTTTGTAAAACACCAGGTTGTTGGGGTCCGTTCCCTTCCACACGGAAATGATCAGGTAACGCCCGTCTTCGGTGACGCCGCCGCCAAAGCCCCACTCCTTCTGGTCGGGCCGCTCGTACACCAGCACATCGTCGCTTTGGGGCGTACCCAGGCGATGGTAGAACAGCTTTTGGTAGTAGTTCACCGCCTCCAGCTTCGTGGTTTCATCCGGTTCGTCGTAGCGGCTGTAGAAAAAGCCCTGGTGGTCATGGCTCCACGATGCGCCCGAGAACTTCACCCACTTCAGCAGGTCGTCGGTGTCTTCGCCGGTTTCAATATCGCGCACGCGCCACTCCACCCAGTCCGACCCCGCGCTCGACAAGCCATAGGCCATGTACGCCCCATTCTCACTCACCTCCATGCCGCTGAGCGAAACGGTGCCATCCTCCGACAGCGTGTTGGGGTCAAGCAGCACCTTGGGTTCGGCTTCCAGGCTGGGCAGGGTGTAGAGCACGCTCTGATTTTGCAAGCCGTCGTTTTTAAAGTAAAAGTAGCGCCCGCCCCGCTTGAAGGGAGTGCTGTAGCGCTCGTAGTTCCAGATCTGGGTGAGGCGATCGTTAATGTCTCCCCGCTTCGACAGCGTTTGCAGATAGCCATCGGTGACTGTGTTTTGAGCCGCAATCCACTCCCGGCTGGCGGGCGACTGGGGGTCTTCGAGCCAGCGGTAGGGGTCGGGCACCGCCACGCCGTGGTAGGTATCGACCTGGTCATACTGGGGGCTGGTCGGGTAGGCAAAGGTGGAAGACGTCATAGGAGTTTGAAGTAGACCGAGGGCTAACATTAACCCTAGCAATAAGACTCGACAATCGGACAAGGTATCAATCTTCTAACTAGCTCGAGCCCTCGCTATTGAGGACCATCTCTGACTCAAGCTGTGATGCTCAGCTTTCTACCCAGTTTTCTAAAACAATGTTTGGGTAGGCGCGAAAATCATCTAAGTTGTTGCTGACCAGGGCCAATCGGAGGCTGATTGCATGGCTAGCGATCAACTTATCTAGGGCATCGCTGCGGCGATCGCGGGTGGCAGCGCGCACATCTGCATAAGCAGCCGCAGCGGCAGTGTCAAAGGCTACCACTGGAATTAACTCAAGTAGAGCATCGAGCGCCTGTCGATTCTGCGATCGGGTTGATTCTCCGCTTACGTAAACCCCATATTCCAGTTCAGCCAGCGTGATCGATGAGATCACTACATCACCCTGACGACATTCTGCAAACCGCTTAGCTACAGAAGGCGGCTGGTGCTTCATTAAATAGATGCAAATATTGGTATCGAGCATATATTTCATAGAATGTCTCGATCTTGATCGGGTTGGGCTAGGCGTCCCTCAGCCATAAAATCTTCAGAAAAAGCAGCAAACCGTTCCAGCACATGGGTTAATGGCGCTCCCACCGGGCGAATAATCAGAGTATCGCCTTGGCGTTCAATGTCGTATTCCACATCTAGTTGCTCAAACTGAAGTTCTTTAGGAATTCGCACCGCCTGGGAATTGCCGCTTTGAAAAACACGAGTGCGCACAGGATCTTCCCTCCGCAGAGATGTACATACAAGTATATACATCTCTGCACGGAGGGATCGGCGGTGATGGCATCGCACTGAACCCACGGCAGCGCTACACTAGCCACCGGGCAATTGTAGAGAACCGAGCCATGAACCAGGCCGCAGACGAAACCACCACAGCCAGAGTGCAGACCCTCAGGGCACAGCTGCAAGCCGCCAGCTACGCCTACTACGTGCTCGACGCCCCCGACCTGCCCGACGAAGTCTACGATCGCCTCTACCGCGAGCTGCAAGACCTCGAAACCACCCACCCCGAGTTGGTCACCCCCGACAGCCCCACCCAGCGCGTCGGTGAAAGGCCTGCCACCCAGTTCACCTCCGTTCGCCACAACATCCCCCTCTACAGCCTAGAAAACGCCTTCGACCTGGCTGAGTTTCGCGCTTGGGAAGACCGCTGGCGCCGGCAGGCCCCTGACGCTGGCGAAGTCGAGTACGTGGCAGAACTAAAGATCGACGGCAACGCCCTGGCCCTCACCTACGAAAACGGCCTGCTGGTGCGCGGCGTCACCCGCGGCGACGGCACCGCAGGCGAAGACATCACCCCCAACGTGCGCACCATCCGCTCGGTACCTCTGCGGCTGGCCATCGAGAATCCCCCGCCAGTAGTCGAAGTGCGCGGCGAAGCCTTCTTGCCGCTGGACGTGTTTGAGCAGATCAACGCCGAACGGGCCGAGCGTGGCGAAGCCCTGTTCGCCAACCCCCGCAACGCCGCCGCCGGCACCCTGCGCCAACTCGACTCCCGCATTGTCGCCGCCCGTCGCTTAGATTTTTTCGCGTACACGATTTATTTGAAAGATGAGGAGATGAGGGAGATAGGGGAGATGAGGGAGATAGGGGAGATGAGGGAGATAGAATCTTCCCCACCTTCCCCATCCTCCTCACCTTCCCTACCCCCTCACCCCCTCACCCCCTCACCCCCCACCTCCCAGTGGGCTGCCCTCGAACTCCTCCAAACCCTCGGCTTCCGCGTCAACCCCAACCGCCAGCTCTGCCAATCTGCTGACGACGTGCAGGCCTACTACGACAACTGGGCCACCCGGCGACTTCAGCTCTCGTACCTGACCGATGGTGTGGTGGTCAAGCTCAACGACTTTGCCCTCCAGCAACAGCTGGGCTTTACCCAAAAGTTTCCTCGCTGGGCGGTGGCGCTTAAGTATCCCGCCGAAGAGGTGCCCACTATCCTCGAATCCGTCAGCTTTCAGGTGGGCCGCACCGGGGCGGTCACCCCCGTGGCGGAACTGCGCCCGGTGCAGCTGGCGGGCACCACCGTGGCCCGCGCCACCCTGCACAACGCCGATCGCCTGGCCGAACTCGACATTCACCAGGGCGACACCGTGATCGTACGCAAAGCGGGGGAGATCATTCCCGAAGTGGTGCGGGTGCTGGCCGAGCTGCGACCTGACGCTGCCCCCCAGGCCACCATGCCTACCCACTGCCCCCAGTGCGCCAGCGCCCTGGTCAAACCCGACGATGGAGCGGTGACCCGCTGCATCAATATCTCCTGCCCGGCAATCGTGCAGGGGGCGATCATCCACTGGGCGCGGCGCGATGCCCTCGATATTGAGGGGCTGGGCGAAAAGTGGGTGAAGCAGCTGGTCGAGCAGGGCCTGGTCCACTCCGTTGCCGACCTCTACGACCTCACCGTTGATACC
>DASQNN010000112.1:0-3351 GCA_035644955.1 Nodosilinea sp.
CTGGCCAATGTTTACACCGCCATCCCCATCGCCATCACCGTCGAGGGAGCAAACATTCTCACCCGCACCCTGATGATCTTCGGCCAGGGCGTCATCCGCTGCCACCCCTACCTCTATAGCGAAATTCAGGCCCTCTACGACGGCGATTGGGTCGCCTTTGACCGGCTGCTGTGGGGTCATGTGGGGGCGTTTATTCGCAACGTCGGTCGCTCCGTTGGGCTGGGCCTTACCCAAGGGCGATGGGCTAAAGCCCCCGTCAGTGGCCCCATTGCCCCCTACTACCGCAAACTCTCTTGGGCTTCGGCCACCTTTGCAGTGCTCACCGATGTAGCGCTGATTCGTTACGGCGGCAACCTCAAGCGCCACGAAAACCTCACCGGCCGCTATGCCGATGCCCTCTCCTGGCTGTATCTGACCAGCGCCGTGCTGCGCCGGTTTGAGGCCGAGGGGCGACCCGACGCCGACTTAGCGACGGTGCAGTGGGCCGCCCAATACGGTCTAGTTCAAATTCAAACCGCCTTTGAGGGCATTGTTAGCAACCTGTCTCTCCCCGTAGTTGGGCCGCTGCTGAAACCGTTTATGGGGCTTGGCCTGCGGCTAAATCCCCTAGCAATACTCCCCACCGATGCCCTGGGTCACCAGGTCGCGAAGGATTTGCAAAGGACTGGGGAAATGCGCGATCGCCTCACCGCTGGCATCTACCTACCCACCGACCCCACCGATGCCCTGGGCCGACTGGAGCAAGCCCATACCCTCAGCCAGCAGGCCGACACCATTCACCGTCGCCTCAAAGACAACCTCATCGCCGGGCAGATCTCCACCGATGGCCCAAAAGATCAAACAGAATCCCTAGAAACCCTGGCCCACCGGGCGGGTCTGCTCACCCAGACCGAATGGGATTTACTGAAAGCAGCTGACCAGGCCCGAAAAGAGGCCATCCAGGTAGACGCCTTCACCTTTGAGGAGTATGAAGCCGGGAGCACGGTGAATCGGGTTCTGCTCTGCCCCTGGGCCGATGCCCCACTATGATTGACGTTGATGGCAGAGTTGAGTGAATAGGAACTGTGGCCGCGATCGCCTTCTGGGTCAGTCTTGTTTCAGTCAGTCTTAATGCAGGATTTGTGGCCATTGGGGCCGCAGTCATCGCTCGTCGGGGGGGATGGGCCTATCTGCGGGGGCGGTTTGGCAGCCGAGAACAAGCTATTTATCAGTCGCCCTACTACAACCATCGCCATAGCCAGTTTGATCGGCTTCCCATGAGCCCAAGCGACATCATGTTCCTCGGCGACAGCATTACCGACGAAGGAGAGTGGTCAGACTGGTTTCCCGCCGCCACAATCCGCAATCGCGGTATAAGTGGCGATACTATCGGCGGTGTGCTGCGGCGTCTACCCAACCTTCTCAAGGGTGCCCCTAAGGCAGTTTTTCTGATGATTGGCATTAATGACCTGATCAATGTGAGGCGATCGCCCGAGCAAGTGCTAGCCTGCTACGAGCAGATTTTGAGCCTGGTTAAGCAGCAAACCCCCCAAACCCAGGTCTACGTGCAAAGCGTGTTGCCCATCGCAGCCCCTTTTCCCTCAGCCTTAAACCAGACTATTCTCCAGCTCAATCAGGGTATAGCAGCACTAGCCACATCTTTCGGCTACCGTTATCTTGATCTCCACGGGGCGTTTGTGGTCAACGGGCAGTTAGATCCGGCCTGCACCACCGATGGCCTGCATTTAAATGGAGAAGGCTATGCCCGATGGGCTAGCCACCTTCGTCTATTGATAGACCCCACCCTCTCCTTGGCCGAGACATTCCTGGCTAAAACATCTGGGGATGACTGAACGCAGAATGACACCCAATCCGAGAAACCCACCTCAGCCTGGGCATTCCGAATTTGCTCAACTGTGGCAGCCCGGCGTTGCTGGCGTTGAGCTGTTTAGCGCTCAGTTTTACCGTCATAGCTTCGCCAAACACATGCACGAGGCCTACACCATCGGCCTCAACCATCAGGGCATCGGCGGCTTTACCTATCGGGGTAGCAACCACCAGGCTTACCCCGGCAGCTTTAACCTCATTCATCCTGGCGAAATCCACACTGGGCAGGTGCAGGGGGAGGGCTGGGGCTTTCGCAATCTCTACATTGGCGTGCCAAAAATGCAGCAGCTTTTGGCCCAGCTAGATTGGTCGGGGCCAGGTTTACCATACTTTGTGGCTTCCGCCGCAGCGGCGATCGATCCCGCCGGGCAAGCTCTCTTTGGCCGTTTGTTCTGGGCGCTGAGCCAGCCAAATTCTCAGCTAGCGCAAGAGTCTTTGCTGCTGGAGTTCATGGCCTATCTTCTGGCTCGCTATGCCGACGAGCACGGATCTTGGCAGCCGGCAAAGCCAGAAACCAGAGCCGTTGCCGAGGCTCTAGCCTACCTAGAGGCCCACTACGCCGATGCCGTCTCTATCGAAACCCTTGCCCAGCGGGTGGGGTTGAGTTCCTACTATTTAATTCGCAGCTTTCGGCAGCAGGTGGGGTTGCCGCCCCACAGCTATCAGCGCCACTGGCAGCTAATGCAGGCCAAGCGATCGCTGCACAGCGCCCAGCCCCTTGCCGACATTGCGATCGCCCACGGCTTCTACGACCAAAGCCACCTCACCCGCACCTTTAAAAATGCCTTTGGCGTTACCCCCGGCCAGTACCGCCAGGGCAATTTCATCCAAGACGGCTCGGGCTGGCCCCGGTAACCTGGGCTGAGCAATCTCAACTCAGACCATGGTAGCCAAAGGCGTTTTCAACGACGTTTCTCTTTCTGCGATCATCGCGGGTTTTGTCACGGTGCTGGTGGGCTTTACCAGCTCGGCAGTGATTGTGTTTCAGGCCGCCCAGGCGCTCAATGCCACCCCGGCCGAACTCGCCTCCTGGATGTGGGCCTTGGGGTTGGGCATGGGGCTAACCTGCATTGGCCTGTCGCTGCGCTACCGAGCGCCGGTGGTTACCGCCTGGTCTACACCAGGGGCGGCCCTGCTAATTACTTCGGCGGCGGGGGTGCCCATGGCCGAAGCCATTGGGGCCTTTTTGGTGTCGGGGTTGCTGATTACCCTGGCCGGGTTTACCGGCTGGTTTGAGCGGCTGATGAACCGCATTCCTCTCTCCGTTGCAGCAGGAATGCTGGCCGGGGTGCTGCTGCGCTTTGGGCTGGATGTCTTTGTGGCGATGCAAACTCAGTTTGCGATGACCTTTGCCATGTTTTGCACCTATTTGGCTATGCGCCGCAGCAATCCGCGCTACGCCGTGGTGGCAGCGCTGGCGGTTGGCATTGCGATCGCCGCCCTCCAAAACCTGATTCAGTTCAACACCGTTGGTCTGCAACTGGC
>DASQNN010000113.1:0-12874 GCA_035644955.1 Nodosilinea sp.
TTGTTAAACCAGCGAAATGGCCCCCAGCTTTGCAGCGACTGGGTGCTGCGCCCCATGATCAGCCGTGAAGCCAGGGTCGGCACTACGGTGAGCGCCACCACTAGAGAGGCCGCCACCGAAAAGCTAATGGTCAGAATCAGCTCGTTGAACACCAGCGAGATAATGCCGCCGATCAGCAAAAAGGGCAGCACGGCCACTAGGTTGGTGGTGGTAGAGGCCAGCAGGGCGCTCTCTAGCTCTTGGCTACTGGCCTCAGCCTGAAAAATGGCTTCCTGGGTGCTGTATTGACCGCTCTGGCGAGAACGCTCCATTTCTTCGGCGCGGTTGGCCATGTTCTCTAGCATCACGATGGAGTTGTCCACAACGATGCCAACCCCTAGCGCCAGACCCCCTAAGCTAAATACGTTGAGGGATAGGCCAAACAACCCCATCAGCACCAGGGCCACCAGGGTGGCCAGGGGAATCGCCGTCACAATGATGAAGGTCTGCTGCAGTGAACCCAGGAAGAGCAGCACAACAACGCCGGCCAGGGTGGCCCCGGTCAGCCCTGCGATCGCCACGTTTTGAATAGAATTGCGAATAAACCGCGACTCGTCGAGGGTGGCGGTCATATCCATGCCCTCGGGCATCAGCCCCGACTGGCGCATGTCTTCGAGTTTGGCCTGCACCCCGTCAACCACGTCGATGGTGTTGGCATCGGGCTGTTTCTGCACGCTCACTTTGACGGCGGGTTGACCGTTGAGACGCACCGCAATGCGCTGCTCTTCGGTGCCGTCGATCACCGTGGCCACATCTCGCAGGTAAACCTGCCGGGGTGGGGTGGTGCCCGGCACCGCAATTTGCAGGTTTTGAATGTCGTCGGCCGACCCAAACCGGCCCACCAGTCGGGTCAGGGTTTCTTGGCTGCCGCCGCGCAGCCGCCCGCCCGACACGTCCTGGTTGCGCTCCCGCAGGGCGTCCAGCACGTCGGTTACCCCAATGCCGACCGCCTGCAACCGCCGCAGGTCGATATTGACCTGCACCTCTTCATTGACCCCACCGGACACATCGGCGCTGGCGACCCCGGGCACCTGCTGCAACTCGCGCTCCAGCTCTTCTTCCGCAAAAATTCGCAGCTCTTGGGGGCTCAGGCGGTCGGAGGTCAGCGCCATTTCGTAGACCGGCAGCTGGGAGGGGTCGGCCTTGAAGAGTCTTGGTGTCTCAATTGTCTCGGGCAGGCTGCCGCGGGCCCGGTTGAGGGCGGCGGTGGCGTCGTTAAGGGCCTGATCGATGTTGCCCCCCGGCTCAAAAAACAGGTCAATGCTGACTTGCCCCTCTCGGGTTTGGGAAAAGACCTGAATGACGCCCTCGGTGGCCGACAGGGCTTCTTCTAGGGGGCGGGTGATTTCGTCGACGGCCACCTCCGGGGACAGGCCGGGAGCATCACCCCGAACCCCAATGCGGGGATAGGTGATCGAGGGCAGGAGATCAACCGGCAGCTGGGAGGTGATAAAAAAGCCCATCACCAGCACCGTGAGCCCCAGCATGAGGGTGCCGATGTGCCGTCGAATAGCCAAACCGCTAATGCTAAAGCGGTTGTTGGGGAAGGAGGAGGGGGTAGTCATAGGGGTAGAGGGTGGGAGGGTGCGGGGGTGAGGAGGAGGGGGCGAATTGGCTATTTACCCGTCCGCCCGTCTACCCGCCTACCCTTCAGAGGTCAAACTTGGCTCTACGGTTTGCCCGGCCTCTAGGGGCTGACTGCTGCGGACCACATACTGTTCGCCGGGGTTGAGGCCCGAGAGAATGGCCACCTGGCCATCGGCGCGATCGCCCACCTGCACAGCGCGGGCCTCAACCACCGAGTTGCCGTCGGTTTCGGTGACGACAAAAATTTGGCTATCGCTGTCTTCAGCAGCTTCTAAGGCGCTTTCGGGCACCAGCACGGCGTTGGGCGATTGCCCCCCACTGCCAGTGACACGGGCCAGCAGGCCACTACCAATGCGGCCACCGGGGTTGGCGACGGTAATTTCTATGGGCAGTAGGCGGGAAGTGCTATCGGCCACGGGAGAAATGCGCGTCACGGTACCGGTAAAGGTTTCGCCGCGAAAGGCGTCGATGGCGAGGTTGACCGACTGCCCCAGGCTAAAGCTGCTCAGGTTGTTGTCAGCGACTTCGATCACCACTAGCACCTGGGATAGGTCGCCCAGGGTAAGGACCGCTTCGCCGGGCAGCACCAGGTCGCCGGGTTCGGCCACCCGCTCCAGCACTACTCCGGTCAGGGAGGCGGTGAGGTTGGCAAAGGAGAGGCGCTGCTGGGTTTCGCGCAGAATAGAGCGCTGGGCCTCAACCCGCTGCTGAGCAGCCGAAACCGCCTGCTGCCGGGTGCGCACCTGCTCTTGGGACGAGGCCAGGGCCTGCTCGGCGGTGCGGAGGGTGGTTTGGGCCTGCTCGGCGGCCTGGGCCGACACCGCCCCCTGGGTGGCTAAGGCCTGAAGGCGCTGGGAATCATTGCTGGCCTGCTGTAGGCGCACCCGCGAGTCTTCGATGGAGGTGCGAATGTCGGCCAGTTCGGCCTCGGCCTGGGCGACCTCAAACTGGCGGGCGGCGAGCTCGGCCTGGGCCTCGCCCACGACGGTTTGCAGCAGCACGTTGTCGAGGCGGCCCACCACCTGGCCCTGCTGCACCGAGTCACCCACGTCGGCGGTGAGGCCCAGCAGGCGACCTTCGGCCTGCGATCGCAGCGAAACCTGGCGGACCGGACGGGTGGTGCCGGTGTAAACCCGAGCGTTCTCGTCTGCGGCGGCGGCCACGGCGATATCGACAACAACGGTGCCTGTTTCCCGCTCGCCCCCCTGCTCGGTTTGGGCTCGGGCCGTAGATTCGGTTGATTGGCCGCAGGCGACGGTTGCGATCGCAACCCCTCCCAGCAACAGCAGCCCGGCCATACCGCTGACGGTGCTGCGTACCTGCATGAACCGTTGGACGACCATGGTGATTTCCCTACCCAATTTGTTTACTTTACTTTACAGTTCCTGCCCAGGCTTGTGTCTTTTAGTAGATGCCATCGGCTTTCGCCACCGCCATTAGCCCCTCCAAAACTCGCCGGGGTCGATAGCCTAGCCTGTAGGCTCTCTCGCTGTTCGCAGACACATCCGGGGGACGGGGGGCGGGCATAGCCACATCGGCCTGCTGGCTGGGCAAAATCAGGCTTTGATCGAGGCCAAAGACTGCGGCCATCTGAAGGCCAAAATCGTAGCGGCTGAGGCGCTCGGGGCCGCCCAGGTGCAGCAGGCCGGTGGCGTTTTCGAGGGCGAGCAGCAGACCGGCGGCGGCATCGTCGACGTAGGCCGGGGTGCGAAACTCGTCGGTAAACAGGTGCAGCGGCTGCCCCGCCTCCAGGGTGCGCACAAAACCCTGCAAAAAGCATTCTGCCGTTGGGCTGGGGGGGCCGTAGAGCAGCGGCATACGGCAGATGACGGCGGTGGGGTGCAGCGCCTGAATCAGGGTTTCGGCCTCGACCTTGTGCCGTCCGTACAGGCTGACGGGGCTGGGGATGGAGGCTTCGCTGTAGGGAGGCGACTGGCCATCAAATACCTGGTCGGTGGAGGTAAAGGCAAAGGGAATCTGGCGATCGCCGCACACCTGGGCTAGCACCCGAGTTGCCTCCACGTTGATGGCGTAGGAGAGGTCAGGCGCTTGCTCGCAGCGGTTGGGCTGGGATAGGGCGGCGGTGTGGATAACCGCATCGGGCGCTAGTTCTGTCAGCCAGGACACCACCCGTCTGAGGTCGGTGAGGTCAATAGAGTGTAGCGTTACCCCCGGCAGCGGCGGGGTGTGGCGGTGGTAGGTGCCCTCAACCTGCCAGGTGGCCTGGGCGGCGCGGCACAGGTGCCAGCCCAAAAAGCCGCTGGCACCGGTAATCAGCAGGCGGCGGCGGGGGGCGGCGGCGATCGGTGGGTGTTCCATAGGGCCCGAGATGGGGTTGAATGAAGGCGTGCCGGGCGATGGGCCGGGCAAAATGGTTGGATCTATGGCCCGATATCGGGTGCGGAGGAGGGGCGATCGCCGCCTTTGGCAATTTGCGCTGGGTGGTCGCCCCGCCTTAGAGCGAGCAGCGGGCTCGCCAGGGCGGTGGCTCGTCGTCCTGGCCCTGGGGGTGGCTCTGGCCCTGGGGCCGCTGGGCGGGCTGCCCAGATCGAGCGCGAGCGCCTGGGGGCAGGGGACACCCACCGACGCCAGCGAGATCTTCTTTGCCGATGTGGTGGTGCGGGGGCAGCCCGTGTTTCAGGTGGGGGGCTTGCCCGATGTTAGCGCGGTTGATCGGGCGGGGCAAATCAATCGGCGCATTGCTGCCCTGCTGAACCAAGACACCGACACAGCGCCCATTACAGTCAACCCAGACCGTGAGCGCAACCTGGCCACCCTCCAGGTGAACCAGCGGCTGATTATGACCGTCACCGCGCAGGATGCCCTCGATTTTGACACTGATATCGCCCCGTTGGCCCAGCGCTGGGCCGACTTGCTCAACCAGGCTATGGCCCGCACCAACCTGGCGGCAGCGGCGGCCTACCGCATTCGCGGTACCGCCCAGCAGCAGTTCCGCAATACCTTAGACAACCTGCCCGCCCTGCTGGGGGCACTGGTGGTACTGGTGCTGACCTGGCTGCTGGCGGCGGCGGTGCGCCACGCCGTGCTGGTGTGGGCTCAAAAAACCGAGGGCGATCGCACCACCGAGGAACTGATCAGCCGCCTCTGCTACGGCGGCGTGTGGACCCTGGGGACAGTTGTTGCCCTGGGCGTGCTGGGGCTAAACTTTGCCGCCCTGCTGGGCACCCTCGGCCTTACCAGCGTCGCCATTGGCTTTAGCCTGCGCGACGTGTTGAGCAACTACATCTCGGGGGTAATTTTGCTGGCCACTCGGCCCTTTCGCATTGGCGACCAGGTGGTAATCAATAGCTACGAGGGTACGGTCATTCAGATTCAGCTGCGGGCGACCACGGTGCAAACCTACGACGGTCGCCTGGTGTATATTCCCAACCAGGAGGTGTTTCAGAGCAGCATTACCAACAACACCGCCTCGCCGATCCGCCTCAGCAGCTTTACTGTGGGCATAGACCACAGCGCCGATCTGCCCGATCTGTTCATCCGCATTCAGCAGCAGATGAAGCAAATCGACGGCGTTGAGCTTGACCCCGAACCCATCGTGCTCGTGCGCGAACTGACCCCCTCCAGCGTAAATTTAGAGGCGCAGTTCTGGGTCAACTCGCGCAAACAGTCGTTTTTGCAGGTCACCTCTCGGGTGCTGGCCGCCATCAAGCTCACTCTGCAAGAGGCCCAGTTTGCCGAAGCGATTCCGGCTAGCGCCGCCGCCTCTGAAACCCTGTCGCCGGAGGCCGATATAAAACTGCACTCTGAAACCAACCTGCCCTAAGTCACAGGGGGAGGGTGGGTCTGGTTATCGCCATATCGTCTCTGCTAACGCAACGGGGCTATTCTTAAACGCACTCCCCTTTAGCCACCGCTATGGATCGCAACCAGCTTCGCGTCGGCACCTTTAACCTCAACAATCTGATGCTGCCCGAGCGCGAGTTTTACCAGGGCGAAATTTACTCCAGAGATAGCTACCTCAAAAAGCTCACCTGGGTGGGTGCCCAGCTCGATCGCATGCAGACCGATATTGTCGGCTTTCAGGAGGTGTTTCACCGGGGAGCGCTGAAAGAAGCTCTGCACCGCAGCGAGTACCACCAGCAGCACGAGATTGTGATGGCGGAGGGGTTTGGGCGGGGGCCAGCGGCATTCAGGCGATGAGCCGCCTGTTGGGCCTGTTTGTGATGGCGATTGGAGTGCAGCTCATTCTCAACGGTCTATCCGACTGGCTGGCTTCTCTGGGGTGGGTCGCCCCTTAGGTAAAGAGAGCATGGGGTTTGTAGAGATCCCGTTAAGCCCGTTTCGACCCTCTAGTTTTGGCATAGACTTGGGGTGTTCCCTGAAAACGTCGACTAACCCAATTTCCTTGTTTGGCGACAGAGGATGGGTGCGGGCTAAAGGCAGCGACACTCTTGATACCTTGTCATAGGGAGTGGCTGAGCCAGCGCGCAGCGCAAGCCATTAGCGGTGGGTGTATAGCCCATCGGTGCTTTGCGCGATCTGCAATGCTCCAACTAACGGGGCTTTCTCCTGTTTGCCGCCAGCCTTCTCGGGGAACCCTTGACCCATGAGCTACCCAAGCTTCCACAGCTTTATTAAACTACTGCGCGGTCTGCTCAAGCGCAGGCAACCCCTGCTGTTTGAAGAATCGATCTTTTTGGCCGACCTGTGCCTGGCCTACGGCACCATTGCCGGGCTCAGCGATCGCGACAAAAAGACCCTGTTCTTAGCCGCTCACTTTAAAAACCTGGGGGCCATTTACCTCGACGACCAAAACCTCAAGCAAGAATATTCTGACCACGGCCAAGCCATTACCAAGATGGAAGTGCTGTTCAACGCCAGCGCCGAGCTGGCCCACGATGCGGGGCTAGACGAGGTGGCCTGCGTGCTCGAGCAGTATCACCTGCGGGCTATTCCCGAAAACTCCCTGGCCCGCATTTTTCAGGTGCTCAATGCCTGGGTGTCGTGCCGCCAGCGCAAGGGGTGGCGCAGTTCCATGAGCGACAAAGAGGCGCTAATTATTCTCAAACAGCGGGCCGAAATGAAGTGGTCTGACCCCAAGGTGGTGTTTCACTTTATCGAGCACCTCTGCCGCTACTCGTCACGACCGGAGCGCCGCCATGCCTGTAGCCTAACGGGATTTGAGGTGCCGACTGAAGTGCCCACGGCCGTCAAAGACTATAGCTTTGACACCCTCGAAGACCAGTTTCAGGAGCCGATCGAAGCCACAACTTAGGGTCTAACGGCCTGCCCCAGGTCGCCCGCCAGAGGGATAGCCAGCGCCAGCGCCAGGGGATACAGTTGGGAAGGTGCAGCGATCGCCTGGTGCCTGGACGACTGCTGCCCGCCAATGCCTCTAAACGGTCTAAATCCCCCTACTATGGGGAGGGAAAAGCAGGTTGGTCTGCCGCGGCAGAGTAACGTTGCCATAGGTTTATTGAACTTTATTCGACAATAGCTACTAAGGGTCTGTTATGGCTAACGACACAATCGATATGGAACTGTCCTACGCCAATTCGCTGTCGGAGGATGGCCTGGAGACAGCATCTTACCTGGACACCATTGAGGCGGTGATTGCCAGCCTTGATCAGGGCGATGGAGCCATGGTGAGTCAAACCGCCGAGGGGCACCTGTGGCGATTTAAGTACGGCAGTGTGGATGTGTACGTGCAGCTGACCGGCGAAACCGAGACCGATACACTGACGGTGTGGTCGCCCGTGCTGGTGCTGCCCGCCAAAGACGAGCCCCGACTGATGAAGCTGCTGCTAGAAAAAAACTGCAACGAAACCCTCGAAGCCCGCTTTGGCATCTCCGGCGATCAGGTGCTGGTGATCTCAAGCCGCATTCTCAAAGACATCTCCGCCGCCGAAATTTCTCGGCTGATGACGATTGTGGCCACCATTGCCGACGACTCCGACGAGGCCCTCGTCGCTGAGTTTGGGATGAGTTAGGAAGAAGGGTTTTAGGTGTCAGGTGTAGGGTTTAAGGGGTAGCCCTAAACCCTACACCTTGAACCCTTTTTTCTCCTATGCCCGCGCTTCTTCAATCACCGATTTTGCGATCGAGGGCAGCTGCAGCCCCGGTGGGTACTGCCCTTCGTCTTTGATGCGCTGAATCATGGCGGGGGAGACTCGCAGGCCCAGCCGATCTGCGATCGCGCGCACTACATCGCCTCGGTCAATGGTACCAGCGACGGCATCGGCGGGGGTGAGCACCGTGAGCCGGGTTAGCTGTAAGTCTTCGAGCTGATCGATGGCCTCGGTCAGCGGCGTACTCTCCCGCACGGAGGGAATGTCGAGCAGCGGCTTGGCGATGTGGGTGAGGGGCAGGGTTTCCCACTGGCTGCGCTCGATGGCGCGCATATCTTCGACGCTGACCAGACCTCGGTAGCGCCCGTCGGAGGCGGCAAAGTAAGCGGGGGCACGGTTTTCTTCGAGCAGATAGGTGTCGGCAAACTGTCGCAGCGACATAGCTGCATCGACCACCTTGAAGTCGCGGGTCATGGCGTCGGCGGTGGTGAGGGCTAGCATGGCCTCTTGCAGGTTAGTCACCTGGTTGTAGGCGGCGGCGTTGCGCAGGGCAAACCAGCCGATGGCGGCAATCCAAAAGCCAGAAAACGCTTGGTACCCCAGGGCCATCACCAGACCAAAGGTAATTGCCAGCCAACCCAGCAGCTGGCCAGAGCGGGCCGCCCAGCGGATGCCCTTGATGCGGCTGTCGGTGACTTTCCACACCAGGGCTTTAAGCACCTGGCCGCCGTCCAGCGGTAGGCCAGGAATCATGTTGAACAGGGTGAGCACCAGGTTGATCTGAGCCACGCTGCCGGTAATGATCGACACCGGCGTAGGCAGGGTCGGTATTAGGGAAACAGCGGTCAGCAGCAGAAACAGGCCAAAGCTGACCAGGGGGCCTGCGATCGCCACCTTGAGCGCGTCTTCGGGGGTTTTAGACTCTTTGTCGATGGAGGCGATGCCGCCAAACAAAAACAGCGTAATGGAGTTGACCGCAATGCCCTGGCCCTTGGCGGCCATGCTGTGGCCCAGCTCGTGTAGCAGCACCGAGGCAAACAGCAGCAGCGCCAGGGCAAACCCCATCGCCCAGGCCAGGTTTCCCCAGGCCGAGTGCCAGCTGGGCTCTAGCCCATAGGACACCGTCACCAGCAGCAGAATAATAAACCAGGAGCTATCAATAAACAGGGGAATTCCCAAAATAGCCCCAACACGCCAGCTGGATTGCATTGCATAAACCCCATAACGCCTATAACGCTAACCCAGACCTAAAACTCAGCGTGGTGCAGGGCTTTAGATCTGGGATATAGCTTTATTCTATCAATCGCCTCACCAAGTCGTCGGGCAGAGGTCGCTGGCGGCGGTTAGAGCACTCCAGCGTTGCCCAAACCAAGAATCATGCCAGCGCCCAAAATGTGGCCGAAGCTGCCGATCGCCAGCAGCTCAGGCAGACCAAAGCCTTCAAACACCATCGGCAGACCCACGGGCAGCGCTGGACCCGCCCCCGGCCTGCGAATGGCGTACTTGCCAATGGCCAGCACAAACAGGTTGCAGGTAATCATTATCAGCGCCACTTTGTACGACCACTCGGGAGTGGTAGGCACGGTGTAGGCGGCAAGCAGGTTAGAAAACAGCAATGTTATTTCTCCGCTAGAGGTCTAAAATTGGGTCTTGAGAAACAGAATTTAACGGCGATCGCTTAACGATTAGCTTAAGTACGGCCTCAGCATGGGCATTCAAGCCTAATTGGATTATAAAAATCCGGTGACACCTCCTCAGCGAAATGTTCAATAGAGTTAACATGCGGGTCAAGATTTGTGGCATTACCCAGGCAGAGCAGGCGATCGCGATCGCCCGCCACGGTGCCACTCACCTGGGCTTTATCTGCGTGCCCCAGTCGCCCCGCTACCTGCCCCCCACCGCGATCGCCGAAATTACCCAGGCGCTCGATGGGGCCGGGGTAAAGACTAAAACCGTGGGCGTGTTTGCCAATGCCACCCTGGCGGAGATGGGAGCGATCGCCCGTCAAACCAACCTCAGCCACCTTCAGCTCCACGGTCAAGAACCCCCAGAGCAGTGCCAACAGCTGCTAGCTGAGCTACCGGGCATCTTCCTGATCAAAGCCATTCGCGTCCGCACCGCCGCCGACCTGGTGCGGGCCGAAACCTATGCCCCCTATGTCGATGCCCTGCTGCTCGATGCTTACCATCCCCAGCAGCTCGGCGGCACGGGCCTAACGCTAGATTGGGATGCCCTGGTATCGTTTCGCCCCCCCTGCCCCTGGATGCTGGCGGGTGGGCTCACTCCCGAGAATGTACCCACCGCCCTCTCGACGCTTCAGCCCGACGGTATTGACCTTTCCAGCGGGGTAGAACAGCACCCTGGCGTAAAAGATCTGGCTTTGGTGCAACACCTGTTTGAGCAATTGCAGCCTTGGCTGCACACCGCTGCTTAGGATGTAATTGGGTGTTGTTGCAGCACTAATCGGGCGCTACCCATTAAACGCCAGAACCTCGGTGCAGAAACCGGGTAACGCATAGAGTTCTCGTAAGTTTAATTTTGGTCGGCTTTGGGAGCTAGTAGTAAGGTATCTGTGTTTGCAGGGCTGATAGCGGCGATCGCCAAATCCTGGCTCTCTGGCTTGGCGTGGGTAGTGTCTTTTGCTAGCACATCGATCGCATCGATCACATCGGGCTGATAGGCCGCCACATCAAACCAGAAGGTGGTGCCGACGCCCACTTCGCTGACCAGGTACACCTGGCTGCTGTGCTTTTCAATGATGTTTTTGACAATGGAGAGGCCCAGGCCAGTGCCCTCCAGAGTGTGGACGCGGTTCTCGACTCGGAAGAAGCGATCGAAAATGGCCTGCTGGTCTTCGGGGGCAATGCCAATGCCGGTGTCAGAAATTTCTACCCGAACAATCCCTGATTGACCGGGAGCGTCGCCGGGCGGAACAATCTGGTGCGCCCGCAGCATGACCTGGCCGCCGGGTTCGGTAAACTTTAGCGCGTTGCCCACCAGGTTGGTAAACACTTGCAGCAGCAGGTCGTAGTTGCCCATCGCCGGGGGCAGGTTAGGGTCCACATCTTGTCGCAGCTCGATCTGCTTATCGCGGGCGTTGAGACGGTGGGTGCGCAGGGTCTGCTCAATGGGCTGAACGATATCCACCGCTTCGATGGGGTACTGGCGGCTCGATTCTAGGCGCGACAGGTCGAGCACGTCGTTGACCAGGCGGGTAAGGCGATCGGTTTCGTGGTTGGCGGTTTCGAGAAATTCCTTGCGTTCGCCATCGCTGAGGTCTTCGCCGTACTCGTGCAGGGTTTCTATGAACGACTTGATGTTAAACAGCGGCGTGCGCAGCTCGTGGGAGACATTGCTGATGAACTGGGCCTTGGCCTCGTTGAGGGCCACCTCGCGGGTAATATCCTGCACGGTGATAGCCAGGCCCTTGACGTTTTCCTTGGCCTGGTCAAGCACGGTGTTGAGCAAAATGCGCAGGGTGCGGTGGCTGGGCTCGGTAATGGGCACCCGAAATTCCATCGCTTCGGCCTCGCCCTTGACCGCCTGAAACAGGGGCCGCGTTAGCTGCACCCGTACCGGGCCAGGAAAATGCTCCAGAATATTTTGCCCGTCCAGCATCTGGTTCTCCCAGCCAAAGATGCGGCGGGCAGTAGGGTTGACCAGCACGGCATGCATGTCGCTGTCGAGCAGAATAGCGCCGTCGGCGATCGTAGAGACTAGGGTTTCGAGCTTGGCTTTTTCGGCGGTGAGTTCTTCGATGTTTTGCTCTTCGTAGCTTTCCAGGCGTTCGGCCATGTCGTTAAAGCTGTAGATCAGCTCTCCCAGCTCGCCGCCCAGGGGCAGGTCAATGCGCTGATTGAAGTTGCCAGCGGCAATATTTTTGACCCCCCGCACCAGCTCTTTAATCGGCTGGGTAATGGTGAGGGCGTTAAACACCGCCCCCAAAATTACCATCACCCAGATCGAAACAAACACCGCAACGGTGACATCCCGCGTCAGGTGCGACGAGGCGACCACGGTGGGGTTGGGGTTGATGCCCAGGGCCAGCACGCCCAAGTGGGTGCCGTTGTAGTTGAGGGGCACAAACACATCGGTGACTTCGCCCACGGGGGTAATGTGCTGGCGCACCAGGGGGCGATCGGTGTTTTGGGCGTAGCCCTCGGGCAGCTGCATGCGCCGCCTGAGGGTGAGGGAGCTTTGTACTGCCGCCTCAGAGAAGGGAATGCCAAAGAAAATGTCGCCGTTTTCGTCAGCGTAGAGCATGTAGCGCACGCTAGAGGTGCTCTGGTAAAAGCTGTAGGAGAAGCGGGCCAGCTCGGTGCGATCGGCTTCGTTGACCAAGGGGGCGACGTTGGCGGCAAGCAGCAGTCCCAGGTCGCGGGCAAAGCGGGTGTCGTTAAGGCGAGCATCCATCTGGATGGTGTTAACGGCCCAAAAAGTGAGTGCACTGGTAATCATCGACACCACCAGCGTTGCCCCGGCCATCAGCCGAGTTTGGAGGGTGAAGTCGCCCCACCAGCGCAGGAAGATATCGCGAGTTTTAGCCAGGAGCCTGATCAACGGAACCTATCAGATGCTAGATGTAAATTCAGCCTTTATTCTGGCATGTTCTTCGCATCTTAGCCCTGTCGCTAGTCATCGAACAGGGTTTCAAACTCGTGGCGCAGGCTGTCGTAGTTGACTACACGGGCCACAATCAGGTTTTGACTGCCTAAGTTTGCGTCTTGGGCGGCAGCAAACTCCTGCTTCCAGTGGCGCACGTCGGTTTCTTGGCTAAGCCAAAAATCCACCATGGTGCTGACGATCGCATCCCAGTCCCAGTCGGGTTTGCGATGTACGGCTTCCGTGGCTTCGATGAAGGCGTCTAGGGTGCAGCAGTAGCTGCCCAGGTAGGCCTGGCTGCGATCGCGCTTGGCCTCCACCTGCTGCTGATGGGTAAAGAACTGCAGCACCGGGGCAATACCAATGATGTCAAAGCTATAGCTCATGGTTAAACGGGGGATAAAAACGAGGTTTATAGATAACTCGCTCTACCGCTGGCGGCAGCCCTATTAGCCAAAAATCGCCCCGGTTTACACCAGAGCGACGGCGAGGCAGAAGGAATCCGCCCCATCAGGTAGCCATAAATTGGGGAAAAGCCGGTAAGACTGGGCTGAAATCGGTGATAAATCACGTTCAGAGTCAGTAACGGTGACGCAAGTTAGTGAATAGTTTAGACA
>DASQNN010000114.1:0-15587 GCA_035644955.1 Nodosilinea sp.
GGGATACGGGATACCGTTGCTGTGTCAGTATGGAAGGGCAGCAACGGCTGCCAACTAGATTGGTGGGCTGCATTAGACTCTGTGGTTCCAGAGCCTAATCTACAAAGGGTTTCGTTGCCAGAATTCTCCATTTCCTAAGAACGTGTTTTTGTAAGCCTGTAGTCGAACTTAATTGCTACTGATGGAAGTCATCCCCGCTATTGATTTGCTCGAGGGTCGCTGTGTGCGGCTGTACCAGGGCGACTATGCCCAGACCGAGGTGTTTAACGACAACCCGGTGGAGGTGGCGCGGCAGTGGGTGGAGCAGGGCGCGACCCGGCTGCACCTGGTGGATCTCGACGGAGCCAAGTCGGGCAAGCCTGAGAACTGGCAGGCCATTGAGGCGATCGCCCGGGCGGTAGACATTCCCATCGAAGTGGGCGGGGGGCTGCGCGATCGCGCCCGGGTTACCGATCTATTCTCTCTGGGCGTGCGCTATGCCATCCTCGGCACGGCGGCGGTGAATAACCCCGATCTGGTGAGTGATCTGGCTGGCGAGTTTCCTGGCCAAATTATTGTCGGCATCGATGCCCGCAACGGCAAAGTCGCCACCGAAGGCTGGCTCGAAACCTCCGAAGTCGATGCCATCGAACTCGCTCAGCAAATGGAGCAGCGCGGCGCGGCAGCGGTAATCTACACCGATATCCAGCGCGACGGCACCCTTCAGGGGCCAAACATTCCTGCGCTGCGGGCAATGGCTGAGGCCGTCACGATGCCGGTAATTGCCTCTGGCGGCGTCGGTGCCCTGCGCGACCTGCTCAGCCTTTTGCCGCTAGAGTCCCAGGGTGTGGAAGGTGTGATTGTAGGTCGGGCCCTCTATACCGGCGACGTGAGCCTCAAAGAAGCGGTGCGGGCCGTCGGCAACGGCCGCTGGCAAGATGTGCCGCCCACGGGCGGTTCAGCCTTTGCTTAGCCCCCAACGGCGGTTAGCTATCTCCGGCCATTCGGCCCAGGGCTAGCTCTCCCACGGCGGCATTCTGCCTAAACCTTGGTTAGCAGCTCCGCGCCCTTGGCGGCGATCGCAGCCGGGGCGCGGTTGATGCCCGGCAGCAGGTGCTCGACCATAGCGTGGCTCTCTTCGAGCAGGTAGTTTAAAAACGCCTGGGAGACCACCGAAAGCTGCTTGCCCGCCAGGTGGGCTACGTACCAGTGGCGGTCGATGGGGAAGTGGTCGACATCGAGAATGGCGAACTCGCCGCTGGTGCCCTCGGAGATAATGGTGTGCAGCGACAGAACGGAAATGCCCAGACCGCCTGCGATCGCCTGCTTGATCGCTTCGTTGCTGCCCAGCTCTAGGCGCACCTTAACTTTCACATCGTGCTCGGTCAGCAGCTTTTGCACGGCGTGACGGGTGCCCGACCCCGGCTCGCGCATAATGAACTGCTCGCCTTCTAGGGCTTGAATGGGCGATCGCGGCTTGCCCACCAGGGGGTGATCCTGTGGGCCAAGCACCACCAGGGGATTTTCTAAAAACGGGTAAATCTTCAGGTCAGGCTGCTCAGGCGGCGTGCTGATGATATAGAGATCATCGTCGTTGTTGGCCATGCGCTCTTGAATTTGCTGGTGGTTGGTCACCTTCAGCGAAATATCAATGCCGGGGAAGCGCTGGCAAAATGGCCCCAGTAACCGGGGCACAAAGTATTTGGCCGTGGTAATTACCGCCAGGCGCAGCTGCCCCTGCTTCAGCCCCTTGATGTCTGATACCGCCATTTCAAACTGGTCGAGGCCGTCAAAAATTTCCTGGCAGGTTTCGAGCAGCTTTTGCCCCGCCTGGGTGAGGTAGAGGCGCTTGCCGATCTGCTCAAACAGGGGTAGCCCCACCGCCTTGGTCAGCTGCTTCACCTGAATCGACACCGTGGGCTGGGTCAGGTAGAGTTCTTCGGCGGCGCGAGTAAAGCTGCCGTGGCGGGCAGTCGCTTCAAAAACCTTGAGCTGGTGCAGCGTGGCGTGAATCAACGAACTACCTCCCCAGTAAGCAACGGAGCATTACATAGACGCCATTCTATCAAATTGGAATGATTTAGTCTGCTTTTTCTATGAATGCGTTGCCATGGGGAGTGCCGACGTTGGCGATGCGGGCTGGGGGAGGGATTTGAGGTGCGGGGTTTCAGGTTTCCGGGTTTCAGGTGCAAGGGATAGCCTGACACCCCGTACCTGAAGCCTAAAACCTCCTTCTCCCAAAGCTTTGAGCGACGCCTGTATCTTTAACCGCCGGTCTTTAGGGTGTCGATTTTGCGCACAAACAGGTCAGAGAAAATAGTGATTACCCGCCGAGGCCGGGTTTTGATGTTGGCGCTCAGCGACATGCCCGACTGCAGCTGCACGGGCTGTCCATCGATCGCAATCATCTCGTCGCCCAGGGTAATCTCGGCCGGAAAGCGAAAGGTGGGGTTGATCTGGTCGGGGGGCAGGGCGTCGGAACCAATCTGGGTGAGGGTGCCCTTCACATCGCCAAACTCGCTGTAGGGAAACGAGTCGATGCGTACGTCTACCTCCATGCCCTCGCGCACAAAGCCAATGTCGCGGTTGGTAATAAATACCCGCGCCACCAGCGCACCGCTGGGCACAATTTCGAGAATCGGCTCGGTGGAGTTGGCCACATAGCCCGCCTGATTGGCCTTGAGGTTAAACACTGTGCCGCTGACCGGGGCGCGCAGCTCCTGGTAGGTAAGGGTCTGCTGCATCTGGGCGATCTGGCTGTCGAGCTCTTGCAGTTGCTTGTCGTTTTCTAAAACGGTTTTGGTCAGCTGGCTATCGATGGTGGCAATTTGGTTGTCGTTGGCGGCAATACGCTGCTGTAGGTCGTCCTGGGAGGCAATCGAGGTGTTGCGGAACTGCTCCTGGGCCTGGGCGATCGCCAGCTCCAGCCGCTGCGCCTCTTCTACCAGGCGATTGACCTCGGTCTGGCGGTTGTTTACCTCCTGCTCCTGCTGGAGGTACTGAATTTGGCCAATGCCGCCCGCCTCAAACAGCGGGGTAATGCGGGTGAGAATGTCCTGATTAACCCGGAGCGCACTCTGGGCGTTGGTGAGCTGGGCCTGGGTTTGGGTGAGCTGGCGGCGCAGCTGGTCAACCTCCAAATTGGCAATGCTGAGCCGCGAGTTGAGTTCGGCCGTAGAGGCTCGCAGGCGATCGCGCTGGGCCGGGGGCAGGGTCTCTCCGGTCGCATCGCCCGCCAGCTGGGCCCGGTAAAGGGCGTTTTCGGCCACCAGGGCGGCGCGGTTGCTGGTCAGCTGGATCAGGCCGGGGGCAATATCCACCGGGGCGCTGGCGTCAATGTTGTCGGCCAGCTGGGAGCGATAAAAGGCGTTTTCTTCCTGAAGCTTGGTGCGAATGGCTGCCAGCGACGCGAGCTGGGCCTGGGTGGTTTCGGGGTCAAACCGCAGCAGCGGCTCGCCCGCCTCCACCGTCTGCCCCTCCTGCACCAGCACCGCCTGCACCACGCCCCCCACCGGGGCCTGCACCGGCTGCACCATCCCCTTTGGCTCTAGCTTGCCCTGGGCCGGTATGGCCTCCTCAAACTTGGCCAGACAGGCCCAGCCAATGGTGATAGTTGTCACCCCAACCAGACTCCATACCACCGCCCGCGACCACCGGGGCGACTGGCGCAAAATCACAGGCTTGTCGAACCGAACCTGCTGCCGCGACGGCTGGTTGGCAAGCACCGCATCGCCGTTTTGGTCAGCGTTAGAGGTTTGGTTGGGGGGGAGGCTTTTGATGCGAACCATAGGGGTGGGAGAGTGGATAGGTAGGGGGTGGATGGGTAGGGGGTAGATGGGCCGCAAATTAACTGGTGGTTAGACTGCTGCCGGGTTGTAAGGCACCGTTAGATCATTGCGGTTGGGGCAGGGCATCGCGGTTGCGGATGCACCCTACGGATGGTGTTGGTGTAGGGCATGAATTTTTCCCTTAAACGCCGCTGAGCTGCTGCTGGTAAAGGGTGAAATAGCGGCCCTGTAGCTCCATCAGTTCGGCGTGGGTGCCGAGTTCGACCGCCGAGCCTTGGTCCATCACCAGAATTTGGTCGGCCTGCTGAATGGTGTTGAGCCGGTGGGTAATAAAAAACACGGTGCGGTCTTGGGCCCAGGCCTTGAGGTTCATCGAGACCTGGTGCTCGGTGTCGTAGTCGAGGGCGCTGGTGGCCTCGTCTAGAATAAGCAGACGCGGATTTTGCAGAATGGTGCGGGCGATCGCTATTCTCTGCCGCTGCCCGCCTGAGAGCGTTGACCCCCGCTCGCCCACGCGGGTGTTGTAGCCCAGGGGCAAGTCCATAATGAAGTCGTGGCAGCAGGCCGTTTTCGCCGCCTCAATGATCACCCTGGCTTCGGCATCGGGGTTGGTCAGCGAAATATTCTCTTGAATCGTGCCCTCAAACAGCAGGCTATCCTGGGGCACAATGCCGATTTGCCGCCGCAGTGAGTGCAGCTCCACCTTGCTGATGTCATAGTGGTCGATCAAAATGCGGCCCGACTCCAGCTCGTAGAGGCGGGGCAGCAGCTTCATCAGGGTGCTCTTTCCCGAGCCGCTCTGGCCCACCACGCCAATAAAAATTCCGGCTGGAAACTCCAGGCTGACATTGGCCAATTGCAGCGGCCCCGAGGGGGCAAAGCGAAAGGCTACATTCTCAAACGTGACCTGACCCTCAATCTCCGGCATCGGAATCTGGTTGGCCTCGTCGGCGTCGGTCTCCTGGGGGTGGTCGATGATGTCCGACAGCCGCTCCAGGGACAGGGCCGTTTCCTGAAAGTTTTGCCACAGCTGGGCCAGGCGCAAAATCGGCGCGGTCACGTAGCCCGAGATAATCCGAAAGGCAATCAGTTGCCCCAGGGTGAGCTGGCCGGCCAGCACCAGGTAGGCCCCCACCCACAGCACCAGCAGGGCCGAGAGCTTGTTGAGAAAGTTGCTGGCTGAGTTGGCGGTGGTAGAGGTCAGCACCGTGTTAAACCCGGCGCTGACGTACTCGGCGTAGCGCTCCTGCCACTGCCAGCGGGTGCGCAGCTCAATGTTCTGCGCCTTGACGGTCTGAATGCCCGACAGCGACTCCACCAGTAGCGACTGGGTGGCGGCGTTGCGCTCAGCTTTCACCCGCAGCTGCTTGCGCACAATTGGGGCCGCCAGCATCGTCACCAGCACAAACAGCGGAATCGTCGCCAGCGCCACCAGGGTGAGCAGCCAGCTGTAGATAAACATCACCACGATGTACACCACCGAAAACACCGCGTCGAGCACCACCGTTAGGGCGGTGCCGGTGAGAAAAGAGCGAATGTTCTCTAGCTCGTTGATGCGGCTGGAGAGCTCACCCACAGGGCGCTTGTCAAAGTAGCGCAGAGGCAGGCGAAACAGGTGGTCAATAATTTCTGACCCCAGGGCCATGTCGATGCGGTTGGTGGTATCGACAAATAGGTAGGTGCGCAAACTGGTGAGCACCGCCTCAAATATGGCCACAATGACCAAGAAAATGCCCAGCACCTGCAGCGTATCAACGCTATTTTGACCGATTACCCGGTCGATGATCAGCTGCACCATCAGCGGGTTGGCCAGGCCAAACAGCTGCACAAAAAACGAGGCCACGAACACCTCGATCAGCACCCAGCGGTACTTTTGAATCGAGGGCCAAAACCACTGTAGGCCAAACCTCTGCTGCGGCGTTTCGCGGGTGGGTTCGAGCAGCAGCACCTCGCCGTCTTCACCCCAGACTTCGGCAAAGCTCTCGGGGGTGCGGCGAATAACGCCCACCTCGGGATTGCCTAAAACATAGGCTTTTTCAGTGGTTTCGTAGACCACCGCAAAGCTCTCCTGCCAGCGAATCAGGCAGGGGGTATTGAGGCGGCTAAAGGCCCCCACGGGCACCCGCACCAGCTGGGTTTTGAGACCCATCATTTCGCTGACTGAGCCGCAGATTGGCAGGGAAAGCTGGCCCATGCGCTCGTGCTGATTGGCCAAAATACGGCGAATCACGTCTTTGCGAAAGGGCATGGCAAAGTGCTGGCTGAGCATGTCAAAGCAGGCCAGGGCCCCATCGACCTCGCCCCGCCCCCGCGCAAAGGGGTAGCTGCGGGCCCGCTCCGTGGTTGAAGACGTCTGACTTTGGGGTGTCAGGTCGGCCTCGGTCGCGTAGGGAATGCTGTTGACGTCTAAAATCTCGACGGGGCGGGCGACGGCCTCCAGTTCTGCAGGCAACGGCTCGGGCAGGGTCTCGGCCAGCACGGCTGGGGTCATGCCCAGCACCCGCGCCCCCTGGGGACTCAGCACTTCGATCGGGCGATCGAGGGCCAGGGTTGAGCCCACGGGCAAATTGAGCACCGTGCCGCCGCTGAGCACCCAGGTGAGGGCGCGATTGAGGTGGCCCAGGTCGCAGGGGCCGCTGGGCAGGGTGACGATCGCAGATTCGTCACAGACGGTTTGGGCCTTGGCCTTGAGATCGCCAAAGTCGAGGGCGTGGGCCTTGGCGTGCTCGGCCACCAGGTCAAAGGCTTCGATTCCATAGACGCGATCGCGCACCTGACGGCCAAATTCTGGGTACTCATCGAGCAACCCCAGAAACGAGTACGACGGCAGGGTAAGGGCCAGCACCTCGCTTGAGGCGATGACCGTTTCGCAGGGCACACCGCGAATTAGGCTAATTACCCCCAGCATTTCGCCTCGGCTAAAGCGCCCCAGGGTCACGGGCTGCTGAGTGCGCGGGTCGTAACCCAGCAGCCGGGCCTGCCCTTCGAGCAGCACAATCACCTGCTGAGTGAGCACCTCGCGCCGCAGCAGGGGCTGCCCCACCCGATACCGCAGGGGCTGGGCCGTTTGCAGCAGCAGTTGTAGCGCATCGCTAGGCAGCCGGTCAAAGGGTGCCAGGGATTGAAACGTTTGCTGAATAGACAGAGAGGTTTGGGTCATGGGCAATTGGGGGAAAGCACAGCCGCTGCCAAGCTAGCTGTAGAAAAGAACCGCAAGGTAGTTTTTAACTACTAGGTCTAATAGTTACGTACGACTGCGATCGCTAGATATCGCAGATTGATACACAACGTAATTTAGTCTCGGTATCGCTGGCAATCTGCACCATGCTACGCCGTTAGAGGCCACCCCAAAGATAACCCCAGGTTAACATCACCCAGGCAGTCATTTTCCGGCGGGTAATCGCTGGCAGGTTACCCTCTCCACTGTGCCACTTTCATCCCCGCCGCCTTCCCTAATCATTCTGTATCAAGCGCTGGTAGCGTCTATACACAGATAGCGAATGGACCATCCCCCACTGCTGCCATGCTGACGTTGCCCCCCCAGTTCTCCGTGCCCCGCTGGCTCCAGGCCGGTGCCTTAGGTCTAGCCCTGGGCCTGGTCGCTGGTTGCGAAAACTACCCCGCCACAGGCGATACCGTTACCACCGGCACCTACGAAGCCACCGCCACGGTTACCCAAACCTGGCAGGTTGACTACGCCCGCAGCTTCGATCGCCGCCAAACTATTCACCAGGAAACCTTTGACTCCAATTCCCTGGTAAACCGCAACGGGGTGCGACCCGAAGGTGCCGCCACCGGCCCCGACGACAATGGGTTGTACTGGCCGCCGTTGCCCCCTCGCCCCACCGCCGACGAGCTAGAGGCCCGCAAGCGCGAACCGATCGAGCAGCGCACCGATCCCGCTTTGCTAAAAGATGTTAAGTACGCCATTACCTTCGACTACAACGGCCAGCGGCGCACCCTGCCCACCACCCGCACTGTCTACCGCGAAGCCTCCCAGGCCTTTGCTGACCAGCAGGCCCTAGAGGTTACCTTTGGCCCCGGCGAGCAGAGCATTGGCGCAGCCCGGCGGATTGCGAGTTTCGATCGGTAAGGGGTGGGGGAGTAGATGGGTGGGCACTGCCCACCATGGCACCGGGCTGGTAGATAAGTGCCCCACTAATCAGCCCAGTAGGCATTGCTCAGCAGGTCATCCACCGACTGGCCAGGGTCCAGCGATCGGGAAAGGTGACCTTGGCGTAGTCTTCGCGCACTTCTGCCAGGGCGATCGCATAGGCCCTATCAAACACCTCAGCAAAGTACCCCCTCAGACTGGGAGATTGCTCTATCAGCAGCAGCAATTCTTTGCGCTGCTCTCGGATGGTGATTTCCCAGCCTCGATTGTCGTAGGCGCTGTCGATGTAGAGCCGCTTTAACAGGTGAGCAAGTAGAGTAACTAGGCGACTTTTAAGCTCTCTCTTGTCGGAGTGCCCCAACGACTCAATCTCCTCTACCAGATTGTCGATATCAAGGTGGCCAAAATCTCGCGCCCTGAGCTTAGCTGCTACATCCTCTACCCAGAGGGCAAAATCCTTGTCATAGAGCGACACTCGCTGTGGAGCATGGGGCATGGGGCCAATACCTAAAAAGCCTACTCTCAAGATAGTCCTAGTCGTTTCACCCCATTACCCATCACCCCATTACCCATCCACCCCATCACCCATCCACATCTCCTACACCCCAGCGCCCCGGTAAATGCGCGCGGCCTGCTCGGGGCTGAGGCGGTTAGCACCGGGCCAGTAGGGCTGCACCGGTTCAGCAAAGTCGGGGCGGGCGACAGAGGGGGCACCGGCCCCGGGTCGCACCGTGTCGTTAAACTCCAGGGAAAGCCCGCCGGGCTTAACCGACTTGGCATTTTCGAGGTCGGCGTATATTTTGCTGTGGGGCGGGATGAAGGCTTTAGACTCCTCATCGTAGGAAAGGAGTTCGGCGGTTTCGAGCTTGTAGATCCAGCCGTGGATGGCCAGGGTGCCGGCGTGCAGCTTAGAGCGCACCGAGGGGTAAGTTTGCAGGTTATCAATCTGGGTGAGTACGTTTTGGGCCACCATCAAATCGAGCTTTTCTTTCTTAGGCAGGTCGCTGTAGTGGTCTTCGACCAGCTTGCGGGTGGCTTCGGTGTGGCGCAGCCAGTGGTAGACCAGGGGCATTTTTTCTTCTAGTTCGCCAATTTGCAATAGCCCCTTCATCGCCCCGCACTGGGTGTGGCCGCAGACAATCACCTGACGAATATCCAGGGCCTCCATGGCGTACTCAATGGTGGCCCCTTCACCGCCGTTGGTGGCCTCGTAGGGGGGAATAATATTGCCCGCATTGCGAATGATGAACAGGTCGCCAATCTCTGCCTGGGTAATGATGGTGGGGTCTACCCGCGAGTCAGAGCAGCCGATAAACAACACCCTCGGGTGCTGCCCCTTGGCCAGCTGCTGAATAAGCTCCTGGTGGTCGGGAATGTAGTTTTCCTGAAAGTCACGCAGACCACGCAGCAGCTTTTCCATAGCTCACAGAGGAAAGGAGGGCACACCGAACCCAGGCGATCGCCTGAACCCGCATTTATTGTTATCCCATATCTAAGGCCCCAGCACCGCAAAGATTTACTTATCACAGCAATCATCCCTGCTTCTTAAGGACCGCTACGGCCTCCCTAGCCCGTGGGACTGCCCCACCAGCCAGCGTTGAAATTGGGCCAGATTTACCAAATTTAAGATTCGGCGCAATAATAAGCGTGACGTCTATTGCACTGGCTATGCGTAACCCCTTTGGGCGGCTTAAGTCTTTGCCCTGGGCCATCTTGCTGCTGGTGGCCCTGGCAGCGGTGGCGATCGCCACCCTGGCCGACCTGCTGCTGGCCCAGGGGCTGGCCCTGCTGCTAGCCAACGTTGGCCCTGGCCTACTGCCGCTGATGCAGCTGCTGTTTATGGCGCTGCCCATCGCGGCCGGGTTTGCGATCGGGGCTCTAGCCCTTGCTGTTTTAGAACGCCAGTTTACCCGCCAGGTCTATATCGACACCGGGGTGCTGTGGGCGCTGGTGCCCTGCATTGCCCTGGTGCTGTTTGTCAAAGGGTTTTTGCCTATTCCTGCCGCCCTGGTTACCATGTCTTACCCCCTGATTGTGGGAGTGCTGCTGGGCGTTTTTGTGGTGGGCAAACGCCACTGGCGACGGTGGTAGCCGCAGAACTAACCGGGGCAAGCTGAGCCAACTGCGTAAGTAATGTCATTGCGATATAAAACCGTCGATGAAAGCTATCCTCAAAAGCCTGTTAATCGGTAGTCTGGTCACCCTGGGCCTGCCAGCCCTGGCCGAAAACCCTCGCATTGAGATTGACTACGAGACCGAAGCGCTCACCAATCGAGCGATCGAGCAGGGGCCTGTTCGCGTGGTCGCCAGCTATACGCCAATCAACTACGAGGCAGAGGAAATTGGCAATAACCTGACGCTTCAGCTGTTTTACAACAACGAACTTCAGCTGACAGCCACCGACACCGCCGCCATGTTTGCGGGCATCGAACTGATGGATCTCGACAGTGACGGCACCGCTGAGGTGGTGGTGCAAACTTTTACCGGCGGTGCCCACTGCTGCTTGGCAACGACTACCTATACCTGGCAAAACGAGCAGTTTAACCCCGTCTACTTTGGCTACCTCGACGGCGGTGGTGGCCAATTCAAAGATCTCAACGGCGATGGGCTGATGGAATTTGTCACCCTCGACAATTCCTTTTTCTACAGCTTTAGCTCCTACGCCGGGTCGTACCCACCCAGCGTCATTCTTACCTACGAAAATGGCGAGTACCGCGACACCACAACCCAGTTCACCAACTATCTGGAGGACACCGCTGCCGATATGCGCTTCACGGTAGAAGACCCAGAGTTTGCCGATCGCGGCAGCGACAAAAACGGCGTACTAGCCGCCTACGTGGCTCAAAACATTCGCCTGGGGCGCTACCGAGAAGCCTGGCAGTTTATGCTCACCCACTACGATCGCAGCGATGACACAGGTCTTTACACCTACACCGACGACGGTGAGGCCACCCAAACCTATCCCGACTTCCCCACTGCCCTTTACGCCTTTCTAAAGGATCTGGGCTATCTAGATGCCAGCGGCAGACCCCAGCCCACCGTCGATCGCTCTCCGGTGGTGGCCGAGCGTGAGCAGTTTTAGGGGGCAAATTCCCTGCAAAAAAGGGTAGGTCGCAGCGACCTACCCCACTCACTATTTAGCTCGATTTAGCTCGTTAAGCGAGCCTAGAAACCGGTGCGACGGTAGTTGCCGCCGTTGCTGCCGCCTGCGCTGGCACCGCTACGGGCGTCATCGCGGGGGCGAGCTTTATTCACCCGCATTTCGCGACCCATCCACTCAGCCCCATTGAGAGATTCAATGATGCTGTCTTCTTGGGATTCGGCGGCCATATCGACAAAGGCAAAGCCCCGAGGACGACCGGTTTCGCGATCGGTGGGCAGGCTAACCCGCTTCACCTCGCCATATTCAGCAAACACCCGCTCTAGATCTTCGGGGGTGACATCGTAGGACAAGTTACCAATATAGAGTGACATAGGATTGCCTCCGTACTGTACAAAGTGCAGTAAGTAAACGGAGACAAAGCTGTATCGGAAATCAAAATGAAATGAAACAAGCGAAATCTACCGAAAACTAACCAAGAAAATTTTAACACTCTAAATCTACCCATGGGAGGGGATGAGTCAGCTCCCAGAAGTTGTCCTTAGGTGTCGTAGATCAAGCCTTCGGGCGCTTCGGGATTGTCTTCTAGGTACTGATCAAAGCCGGTTTTCTTAGGGATCTGGTGCTGGTGCGACACCTCAGCCCGCATCTCTTCAACTACGTCCCAGGCGGCGGCGGCTTCGGCGGAGGTTTCACCCTTTTCGGCAGTGATCTCGTGGGCGTAGTCGATCGCTTTTTGCAGCTCGTCTTGGAAGTCCTTGCTGTCAACGCTCATGGTGGTTCTCCTTTAATCGGTGATGGAGACAGACATCGCTATCTTACTCGTCTTCTGTCTGCAACTAGTAGCTCATCCACCGTTGCCCTAAGGCTGTAAGGGGATGTGGCGATCGGTCAAGGGTTTGCAACGCTTGCTAATGGGTACTCCGCAGCATCAATACAGCGACATTGGCAGCGTAAGGAGTCTAGCCTTGAGATCCGTTAGCAGCCTATTATGGGGTAGTTATCAAGACTTTGATCATTGGCAGGTGATGCATATCGCGACAGCGTCAACATCAGCGGTCAACGTATGAATGCAGTCGAAATCGAAGAAGCTGTCTCTAGGCTGGCCGAAGCCTCCTTTGACTCGGAGGAGTTCCCCTTTGCTTTCCTCGAAGCATTTGGCAAAAGTCCACCACCATCAAGCGGCTCAAAAGCGGTAGCTCGAACCAGTCAGACCTGCCTGGTGGTGTGCTCCAGCGCAACAACATTCACCTGAAGGTGTGCGCTGAGGGGGCGGTGACGGCCACCCTTGTGGCTCTGCGAGAGAGCCCTGCCACGGCACGGCAAAAGGCTAAGTTCATCCTCGCTATCGATGGTAGAGGCTTTGAGGCCAAGAACCTGGTGGATGGGGAGACGGTGGCCTGTGACTAGGCCAACTTTCACGACCACTTCGGCTTTTTCCTGCCCCTGGCGGGGATTACGACGGTGCGGCAGATTCGGGAGAATGCCTTTGACATCAAGGCTACGGGTCGCCTAAACCGTCTCTATATCGAACTGCTTCAAGAGAACCCTGATTGGGACACGGCAGAGCGCAGGGAGGAGATGAACCACTTCATGGCGCGGCTGCTCTTCTGCTTTTTTGCCGAAGATACCAACATCTTTTACAGCGAGGGTCTATTTACCCAGACCGTAGCCCAGATGAGCGCTGGCGATTCTTCTAATACCCATGAGGTGCTGGTGGAGAGATCTGTCGGGCGATGGCGACGCCGCTGAAGCAGCGGGAGGCAGCGGGGATTCGCAATTGGGCAAATGGGTTTCCTTACATGAATGGGGGGTTGTTTGGCCCCTACCCTGCCCCTCATCCTCTAGCCCCTTCTCCCAAAGCGGGAGAAGGGGGACAAGAGGCTGTTTCTCCCCTCTCCCAGGGTGGGAGAGGGGCCGGGGGTGAGGGCCAAGAAAACATCGCCGTACCCCGGTTTAGCCGAATCGCCCGCTCTTACCTGCTGCATGTGGGCAATTTGGACTGGACGAAGATCAACCCCGATATCTTCGGGTCGATGATTCAGGCGGTGGCGGATGAGGAGGAGCGCGGTGCCCTGGGGATGCACTACACCAGTGTGCCAAACATTCTGAAGGTGCTGAACCCGCTGTTTTTAGATGACCTGCGCGCCCAGCTTGAGGAGACGGATGACAACCCTCGAAAGCTGCTGAACCTGCGGAAACGGATGGCGCGGATTCGGGTGTTTGACCCAGCCTGTGGGTCGAGGAATTTTTTGGTGATTGCCTATGAGATGCGGGCGATCGAGGCGGAAATCAACCGCCGCCGGGGAGAACCGGATCTGAAGTCTGAGATTCCACTGACGAATTTTCGGGGTATTGAAATTCGCCACTTTTCCTGTGAGATTGCGCGGTTGGCGTTGATTATTGCGGAATATCAATGCGATGTACTGTACCGAGGGCCACAGCTAGCCCTGGCGGAGTTTTTGCCGCTGAAGGCGGACAACTGGATTACCTGTGGGAATGCGTTGCACTTTGACTGTAGTCGTACTCGCCAAGCAGATGGGGTATATCTCATCTATCAAGCAGGATTTAGAAAACCTTGTCGAGGTGGGTTTGCGCATCAGCCCTGCCGTACTTGCACAAGCTCTGGCCCTGGCGGGGGAGGAATAGCAAATAGCACGCAACAGCGAAACCCTAACCTGTTTGAGACATATACCCAAATAACACCAGACCAGTTTTTTAGAGGGAAAAGATCATGCTAACCCTAGACCAACTCATCGCCGAAGCCACTGTCTTACCTGACGCAGACAAAACCATCCTCATCGAAAAACTGATGGAGAGTATGGCAGAACAACTTGAGCCCAGGCTCGAATTAGCAAAATCTTATCTGAGAAGTGCAGCATTACAGCAGATACAGCGCGGCGCCTATCGAAATATTTCGGCAATAGTGCTCAGTTTTGGATGAACCTACAAACTTAGTATGATTTGCGTCAAGCTCAGGAAAAAATAGAGAAATTTACGAGCATATTTCTGTAGCTCAACTAGCACACTTAACATAGCTAATTTGCCGCCCATAGCAACGATATTTCGTACTGGTTGAACATCGAATCTGCGCTTACAAGGGTCATATTCTCCACCTGTGCTTGGGCGATCAGCATTCTGTCAAACGGATCACGATGGTGTAGGGGAAGCGCAGCAACCCGCAAAGCGTGAGCAGCGGTGATCTCCAATGACCTAGCCCCCAGTTGAGTCATGCGAGTAGAGACATAGCGATCGAGTGGTTCTGGCAGAGGCAGCTTGCCGATTGAAACCTTAATTCCCATTTCCCAAACGCTAGCCACTGAAAACCAAACTTCATTGGCTTCATTGGCAATAGTTTCAATCACTGGCTCATTCAGCTTTTCTGGCTGGGCAAACCACCAGAGCCAGCATTGGGTATCTAGCAAAAGCCTCACTCTGCGCCGCCCTCAAATGCCGCTAGAATATCCTCTGGTAAAGGCTCATTAAAGTTATCTGGCACCACAAACCGTCCCCGATCTTGCCCTAAGCTGGCTCGACGATTGATCGATGTCTGAAAGGGAACCAACTTGGCGACCGGGATACCCCGATTGGCAATGATAATTTCTTCCCCCAGCTCCACCCGAGACAGTAGCCGAGAGAGGTTTGTTTTAGCTTGATGGATATTGACAGTTTCCATGCCCTTGATGAACTAAGTTTGTAGACTAAGTTTAGCCTGGCTTTGGCGATTCTGGTCAGGCAGGTTCAGTGGATTGCAAGGCTCTTGCTGACCCTCATCCCCCAACCCCTTCTCCCCTGCTGGCCTCCCTGGGGGTTGAGGCCGACCCCAGCGACGACATTACCCAACTCACCTACGTGCGATCGCGCCAGGAAATCAAAGCCGCTGAGGAGATCGCCCAGCGTACTCCCTGCCCAGACTTCAAACAGTTCAAGCCCATCTTCAAGCAGGTGCAGCAGGAATTGGCATCGGGAGTCCGGCAAACCTTGAAATACCAGGACAATGCAGCCGTCAACCAGGGCGACCTGTTCATCCTCGATGGGCAAACGGTGCTGGTAGCCGATATGGGCGAGGTCTTTGTCGGCGACCATGGCCGCCCCGATGCCCGCCTGCAAGTGGTGTACGACAACGGCACCGAGAGCAACCTGCTGCTGCGATCGCTCCAGCGAGCATTAAACAAAGACAAGGTCAGCCGCCGCATCACTACCCCCGATCTTGGCCCCCTATTTTCAGACACCGCAGCCGAGGACGACTTACCCACCGGCTACATTTGCGTGCTGCGGAGCCAGTCCAACGATCCCTACATTGCCGAGCATCGGTCGGTCATTCACAAGATCGGCGTCACCGGGGGCGACGTCAAAAAACGCATTGCCAACGCCAAGAAAGACCCCACCTACCTGCTGGCGGAGGTGGAGATTGTCGCCACGTTCAAACTGGCCAATATCAATCGCAAAGGGCTTGAGGCGCTGCTACACAAGTTTTTTGACAGCGCTCGATTAGATGTGGGGTTGCAAGACCGCTTCGGCATACCGGTGAAGCCCAAAGAATGGTTCCTGTTGCCGCTGGGGGCGATTGAGGACGCGATCGAAAAAATCAAGGCAGAAACTTTGG